>NZ_PNOZ01000032.1:0-72577 GCF_002879555.1 Verrucosispora sp. ts21
GGGGTGGTCGGGGGCGGAGTGGTGTCCCGGGGTGGGAAGCGCAGGATCCGGTCGTCGCTGCCCGCCGGGGTGCCCCGGCCGTCGCGGTTGCTGGTGGTGACCCAGAGCCAGCCGTCCGGGCCGTACTCGACGGTGCGCAGCCGGCCGTACGTGCCGACCAGTTCCGCGGTCGGGGTGCCCACCGATCCGGTTCCGGTCAGCGGCACGTTCCACAGGCGGTTGCCGCGCAGGGCAGCCACGAAGAGCCGGTCTCCGGCGATGGTGGCGCCGCTCGGTGACGCCTCGGCGGGCGTCCAGGTGATCAGCGGGTCCCGGAAGCGGGGGTCGCCGGCCCGGCCCTCGACGGTGGGCCAGCCGTAGTTGCCGCCCGCCACGATCAGGTTGACCTCGTCCCAGGTGTTCTGGCCGAACTCGGTGGCATACAGCCGACCCTGGGCGTCCCAGGCCAACCCCTGCACGTGCCGGTGGCCGAGGCTGTAGACGGGCGAGCCGGCGATCGGGTTGTCCGGCGGCACCGAGCCGTCCGGCCGGATCCGCAGGATCTTGCCGTTGCGGCTCTGCGGGTTCTGTGCGGTGGCGGTCTGTCCCGCGTCACCGACTCCGACGTAGAGCATGCCGTCGGGGCCGAAGGCGATCCGGCCGCCGTTGTGGATCGACGCTCGGGTCAGCCCGGTGAGGATCGGCTGCTGCGTCTGCGGGGCGGTGAGCCGGAAGCGGGAGATGCGGTTGTCGGTGGCGGTGGTGAAGTAGACGTAGATCCAGCCGTCCTGCGCGTATGTCGGGGAAACCGCGAGGCCGAGCAGGCCACCCTCACTTGTGGGGCTCACGTCGGAGATCTGCACGATCGACTCGGGTGGCTGGCCGGGCCGGACCCGGACGACCTGCCCGGTGGGACGCTGGGCCACCAGCGCACTGCCGTCGGGGAGGAAGTCCATCCCCCAGGGCACCTGCAGCCCGGTGGCGACCGTCTCCGGGCGGGTGAAGTCGAAGTCACCGACGGCGAGCGCTGCGGGTGCCGCATCCGCCACGGCACCGGACGGACGTTCCGCGCTCGGCACCGCGCCGGCCAGCCCGCCGAGGCCGACGCTGCCGGCGACCAGGCCGGCGGTGAGTGCGGTTCCGACTGCGAGTCGGATTCTCATGCCACCCCCTCTGATATCGACATTGATCAATGCATATTACGTGATGTCCAGGCACCCGGCGACCGGGGCGGCATGATCATCGGATTACGGGGCGACGCGGCGACCCCACTGCTGGTCGCCGGACAAGAGCCCAGGTCCGACAACCCGTCCGACACTGAACGTCACCATCGACCTCGCATTATGTTATTCTCCGGCGTCGATTTCTCAGCGCGTACCCGGATCGGGTCGTTTGTCGCGAAGGACGCTCTTACCCGATGCCGGCCCTGGCCACCCTGACCGCGCCACCCAGCGCAGTCGACTCACCGGCGACCGGGGCCTTCGCGTTCATCTTCACCCGCCTGCCGGCGCTGCTGCGGCTCTCCTGCGGCCTGGTCTGCGCGGCGGTGGCGCTCGCCGTGCGCACCCCGCCGGTCCGCACCGACCTGCTCGTGCCCGCCGTGGCCGTACTGGCCGTCTGGTCGATCTGGTACGCGACGCGGGCCTGGCACCACGGCATCGACGCACCCCTGGTCGTCGGCGACCTGACGCTCACCGTCGCCGCCTGCCTGGCGATCCCGGTGCTCGTCGCACCGGA
This sequence comes from Verrucosispora sp. ts21, assembly GCF_002879555.1. Taxonomy (NCBI): domain Bacteria; kingdom Bacillati; phylum Actinomycetota; class Actinomycetes; order Micromonosporales; family Micromonosporaceae; genus Micromonospora; species Verrucosispora sp. ts21. Next base: position 1,717 of record NZ_PNOZ01000032.1, read on the forward strand.
GGTGCTGCCCGGCGAGGCGAGCTGGATCGCGGTGCTGGCCAGCACCACGGTGATCAACACGCAGGCCACCGCCCCGGCCCGCTGGTCCATCCCGGCGGGGTTGCTGGTCGCCGCCGCCTACGCGACCGGCGCGCACGCGGCCGGCAACACCACCGAGGCACGCGCCCACGCGGTCACCCTGCTGACCCAGGTCGCCTGCACGGCGATGCTGACCGCGGTGATGCGCCGCCGGGTGGCGCGGGCCGACGCCGACTTCGTGGCCGAGCAGCGCGCCTCCCGGGCGGCGCTTGTCGCCCGCACCGCGCGGGAGGCGGAACGCCAGCAGAACCGCGATCTGCACGACACCGTCCTGGCCACGTTGACCATGGTCGGGCAGGGCGTGGTCACCGGCTCGTCGGCGGCGCTGCGGGACCGGTGCGCCGCCGATCTGCGTACCCTCGCCACCCTGGCCGAGGCGCGGTCGGTTCCGGCGGACGCGACCCGGCGGCTGGACGAACGCCTGCGGGAGATGCTCGCCCGCCTGCCCGGCCTGCCGGTCAACGCGGACCTGCCGCCGTGCACGATCCCGGCCGCGGTGGCCGAGGTGATCGCGGAGAGCGCACACGCGGCACTGTCCAACGTGGCCCGCCACGCGCCCGGTGCCGCCACCATGCTGCGCCTGCGCACCCGTGCCGGCCGCGTCACGGTCGAGGTACGCGACGAAGGCCCCGGCTTCGACCCGGCCACCGTCCCCGCCCACCGGTACGGGCTACGCGAGTCCATCGTGGGACGGATGACCAGCATCGACGGCCGGGCCGAGGTGGACTCCGCGCCCGGGCAGGGCACCCGGATCCGGCTGGAGTGGTCGGATGTCAGCTGACCCGGAGGCGATCCGCCTGACCCCGGCGGTCATCCCCGTGACCGGCGGGTACGACGGCCGGGCGGCGACGACAGCGGTGAAGGTCGGCGTCGGCCAGGCGGCGGCTGCGGTGGCCCGGGTCTCCGACCGGGGAGCCCGGATCGTGGCGGTCACCATCGCGCTGGTCTGGCACCTGGCGATCGCGCTACCCGCCGTGCTCGCCGCCCGTACCCAACTGGCCGTGCCGCAGGTGGTGCTCGGCGCCTGGCTGCTGGTGGCGGCCGTCGGGCTGCTCGCCGGGGTCCGGCTGCTGCGGGACGCTCCGCTGCCCACGCCTCCGTTGGTCGGGCTCCTGCTCGCGGTCGACGTGGCGGTGTTCGCCTCGGTGGGACGCGCGCAGTTGTTCAGCCCGGCCAACTGGGTCTGGGGCACCCTCGCCTGGTTCTTCCTGGTGGTGCTCTGGGGCCGTCCGGTCCGGTGGCTGCTCGCCCTGCTGGCCGCACACGCGGCCACCGCGCTGACCGCCGTCACGCTCTACGACGCCACCGGGGCGGCCGACCTGGCCCGCGCCGCGATGGCCCTCTACGGCACCTCGTCGCTGCCGGTGGCGGTCTTCGCCGGGGCGCTGATGCTCGGGTTGCTCCTGCGCGACCGGGCGGCCAGCGCCGCCGCCAGCAACGTGATGCTCGCCGAACGCGAGGCCGCCGAGCGAGCCCGTGGCGAGCGGCGCGATCGGCTCGCCGTGGTCAGCGACGCCGCTACCGAGGTGTTGACCGAGTTGGCGCAGGGCCGGGCCGATCCGTCCGATCCGGACGTACAGCGCCGGTGCGTACGCGCTGCGGCACGGCTGCGGCGGCTGATCGCCGAATCCGACGACGTGCCCCATCCACTGCTGCACGAGTTGCGGGCGGCCGCCGATCTCGCCGAGCGGGACGGCCTCTCCATCGACCTTGTCACAATCGGTACACCACCACCACTGTCGGTGCAGGTCCGTCGCCAACTGGTCGAACCGCTCACCGCCACGCTCGCCGACGAGCGGGACTGGGCGCGGCTGACCATCGTCGCCAATCCGGACGAGGTGGTGGTCAGCCTGGTCGTCCCGGACCGGGCCGGACCGGACGCCACCGGCGGGCAGCCCGATCAGGGCGACGGACAGGTGGAGTACCTCTACGAGCGGGACGGTGAGATCAGATGGACGCAGACGCGCTGGCGTCGATGACGCCGGGGCGGCCTGTCGGGGTGGCGATCGTGGACGATCACCCGGTGGTCGTCGACGGGGTGCGCGCCTGGCTGGCGACCGAGCCACGGTTGACCGTGCTGGCCACCGGTGACGATCCCGACGAGGTGCTGCGCGCCGCGCCCGAGGCCGACGTCGTCCTGCTCGACCTGCGGCTGCACGGCCGGCTCGTGCTGGACAAGCTGGCCGAGTTGAGCGCGGCCGGCCGACGCGTGGTGGTCTACTCGGAACACTCGGATCCGCCGACGATCCTCGCCGCGCTGGACGCCGGGGCGGTGGCCTTCCTCGCCAAGCACGAGGGGCGGGAACACTGCGTGGCGACCGTACTGGACGCGGCGAGTGACCGCCCGTACGTGGCACCCGCGTTGGCCGGCGCGATGGTCGGTGACTCGCGGCCGGACCGCCCGATGCTGTCGGACAAGGAACGCGAGGCGCTGCTGCTGTGGTTCCAGTCGATGTCCAAGGCGTCGGTCGCGCGCCGGATGCGGATCAGCGAGCACACCGTCAAGCAGTACGTCGACCGAGCGCGAATCAAGTACAGCCGGGTGGGCAGGCCGGCCGCCACGAAAGCGGCTCTGCTGGCCCGGGCGATCGAGGACGGCCTCGTCCGACCGGAGGAGATCGGCATCTACCGGTCGCAGGCATCAGCCGAGTGGCCGACCCCCTAACAGGCGTCATGACACCGCAGCACGGGTTGGGCGAGGCTCATGCACAGATGCCGTCTGCACCGGAGGTTCGTCAGGATGCACGATGACGCGTCCCCATTCTTCATCGCTCCGCATCGCTTCGACGCGGCGGACGACACCGGCCCAACCCTGGATCGGCGCCACGAGCTGGTGCCGGCCAGCGACGAATGGATTCTCGGCCGGTGGCAGGTAAACGTGGCAGGCCATCTGCTCGGTCCCACCGAGTCCCGGCGCACCTGGGCGCTGCCGCACGCGGTCACGGTGACCGTCACCGACCACCGGCTGGTGTACGTCGGCACCGGCCCGCAACTCGCCGTGGTCGGCGGCCGGCACCGGCGGGGCAACTCGGGCCTGGTCAGCGGGCAGATCCGCTGGCAGTGGCCGTCCCGACTGGAGCTTCCGCCGTGCGGCCTGGACTCGCCTGCGCGCCTGCTGGTGGTCTGCGACGCACTGCGTACGATCCAGCAGCCGGCGCTCGCCCTGATCGGGCCGGACGCGCAGATCGCGCAGTTGAGCCAGGAGATCCGCCGCGCGGTGGCCACCTTCCGGCTGACCCGGCCCGAGCTGATGGACCTGTCCCCACCGGAACGGGACGCCCTGTCCCGGCTCGCCCTCGTCGCGCCCTGCCCCGGTCCGGCCCGGGTGATCCTGCCCGGGTCGCTGCCGGTCGAGTTCCGCTCCCGGGACGACTACTACCGCCCGCGCACCGCCGTGCAGATGCCGTACGGCGCGGCCTCGGGCCAACGGTAGGGCCCCGGTTCAGCCCCGGCTGGACCGCCGGTCGGCAGCGTCCAGCGCGACGGCCTGTTCCGGGGTCGGCGCGGTGCCGCCCAGGTGCGCCGGCAGCCACCACCTGTCGGCGTCGTCGGCGGGCTGGTCCGGGTACTCCCGCTGGGCCCGGTCGACCAGGTCCTGCAACCGCGTCTTCAGGTCGGCGCTCATCGCGACGGCGTCCGGATAGGCGGCCGGATGCAGGGGCTCGCCGACCAGGATGGTGATCGGGGTGTGTCGGCGGGTCAGCGTGCGGGGGCGACCCTTGGTCCACAGCCGCTGGGTGCCCCAGAGCGCCACCGGCAGCACCGGGACGGCGGCTTCGCAGGCCATCCGGGTGGCGCCGCTCTTGAGTTCCTTGACGGTGAAGGACCGGCTGATCGTCGCTTCCGGGAAGACGCCGACGACCTCGCCTGCGCGCAGGGCGGCGAGCGCGGCGGCGTACGATTCGGCGCCCGCCCCCCGGTCCACCGGGATGTGCCGCATGCCGCGCATCAGCGGGCCCGACACCCGGTGCCGGAACACCGACTCCTTCGCCATGAAACGGACCAGTCGCCTGGACTCCAGCGCACCGAGGCCGCAGAAGATGAAGTCCAGGTAGCTGACGTGGTTGCTGGCCATGACCGCCCCACCGGTACGCGGCACGTGGTGCGAGCCCTGCACGGTGAGCCGCAGGTCGAGCACCCGGAACATGGTCTTGGCGGCGGCGATCACGGGCGGGTACACGAGTTCCGGCATTCGCCAACTTTACCGTGAGTAGGTTACGCGTCGGTAGGGACGGTGGCCGGACGCACGCCGCGCCCGACCACCGGCACCGTCGGCCGACAGCGGGTCAGCCTGCAAGTTTGTGCAGGTCGAGACGGCCACGGGCGAAGGCGTCCACCCGCCCCCAGCGCCCCGGGATGTCCAGCACCTCGATCCGGCCCATGCCCACCGGCAGGCGCGGCTCCACCGCCAGGTGCCCCTCGTGCGGCTCCAGGCCGAGCATCGTCCGCAGCAACAGCAGCGGCGCCCCGGTCGACCAGGCCTGCGGGCTGCACGCCGTCGGGTACTCCACCGGGAACTTCGTCTGCTCGCGCCGGTAACCACCGAACGCCTCCGGCAACCGACCGTCGAAGTAGCGTGCGGCGTCCAGGATCCCGCTGGCGATGGTGGCGGCCTCCTCGGCGAACCCGTAGCGACGCAGACCCCAGGCACAGAACGAGGTGTCGAAGGGCCAGACCGTGCCGTTGTGGTAGCCGATGGGGTTGTAGCGCACCTCACCCTCGGCCAGCGTCCGCACCCCCCAGCCGGAGAAGAGCCGGTCGCCGACCAGGTGCGCGGCGACCTGCTCGGCCCGGTCCTCGGCGACGATGCCGCTCCACAGCAGGTGGCCGATGTTGGAGCTGAGCACGTCACACTGCCGCCCGTCCGGGTCGAGGGCGAGGGCGTAGTAACCGCCGTCGGCCACCCACCAGTCCCGGTTGAACCGCTCCTTGAGCTGCGCCGCCTCCCGCTCCAACTGCTCGGCGTACGCCGGGTCGTCCCAGAACCTGCGGGCCAGCCGGGCCGCGCGGATCTTCGCGTCGTACGCGTACCCCTGCACCTCGCAGGTGGCCCGGGGAAACGGTGGCAGGCTGCCGTCGGCGTACGAGATGGAGTCCCAGGAGTCCTTCCAGCACTGGTTCTCCAGGCCGTTGTCGGTGTTCCGCCGCTCGTACCAGATGTAGCCGTTGCCGACCAGGTCGGCACAGTCGTCGATCCAGTGCAACGCCCGACGGCACTCCTGCTCCAACTCCTTGACCAGCTCGGCGTCACCACTCCACCGCTCGTACTCGTCGAGCAGGATCACGAACAGCGGGGTGGCGTCCACCGAGCCGTAGTAGGGCGAGTGCGGCTGCTCCTCGAACGCGGCGCTCTCGCCGTAGCGCATCTCGTGCAGGATCCGGCCCGGGTCCTCCTCGCGGAAGTCGTCGAACCGGGTGCCCTGCAACGCGGCCAGGATGCGCAGGGTGGTCGCGCTCAGCTCCGGCGTGAACGGCAGCGTCTGCAGGCAGGTCAGGATGCTGTCCCGGCCGAACATGGTCATGAACCAGGGCAGGCCCGCGGCGGGCAGCGTCTGACCGCCGAGCGACAGCGGCGCGAACCGCAACGCGGCCAGGTCCACCAGGCAACGCCGGTACGTCGAGCAGAGCTCACCGTGCTCGCTGTTCACCTTGGGGGCCTTGGCGATCCACTCCTCCAGGTCGTGCTGAAGGGCGAGCCGTTCGGTGCCGTGCACCCGCAGCCCGATGCGCAGGTCCCGGCCGCCGGGGCCGAGCGCGTGTGTGCGTACGTGGATGTCGGTGTCCCACTGCTCGTTCGGTTCGAGGTGGACCTGGTAGGAGAAGCCGTTGCGGTCGTAGCTCGCCGGCTCGGAGGACGAGATGAGCGTCTCGCGCCGGAAGTTGCCCCGCCGGTAGCCCAGCCGCAGCTGGTCCGGCTCCGCCTCGGCGTACGACTCGCCCTTCTTGTTCAGGATCTCGTCCTTGACCTCGAACAGGTCGGCGAAGTCGGCGGCGGCGTCCATCCGGATCTCCAGATCGACGGCCTTCTCGTCGTGGTTGAGGATGGTGATGCTCTCCCGGAAGCTGCCGCCGACGGCCCGCTCCCGGATGATGGACAGCTTCGCGTCGACGTAGTGGGTGGCCAACCCCGGCACCAGGAAGAAGCGCGACTCGAAGTACTGCAGGTCGTCGTAGGAGAGGGCGTTGAGCCGCTCACCGTTGATGGTGAGCACCCACTTCGACAGGAAACGGGTGTCGATGGAGAACAGCCCGGTCGGCTCGGTCGGCGTCGCCTCGATGTCCCCGGTCGCCTCCGAGACGACGAAGGTGTTGCCATCCAGGATCCGTACGGTGTGGCTCGGCGCCATCAGCGCACCCCCTTGCGGTAGCGATGCGGTCCGACGCTGTGCGGCGGCCCAGGGAAGATCCGATCCAGTTGCACGATCAGGCGCGCGTCACCGGTGATGGTCATGTCGCCCCGCAACAGCGCAGCCAGCCCGTTCTCCCGGCCGGTGACCAGGTCCTCGAACAGCCCCGGGCTGGAACCCACGACCGCGTCCGCCTCCATGTCCTCCCGACTGACCCGGATCTGACCCCTGTCGATCCGGACCAGCCAGTGCATGGTCTGCGGCCCCTCGTGCAGGTCGAAGCGCAGAGTTCCGGAGAGCTTCGCCAGCAGCGGTTCGTACCCCTGCTGGTCGAGATCCTCGAAGAACCGCACGGTCGCTTCCGCCATCGCCGCCTCTCCTCCCCGTCGGTCGGTCCCGGCCGGATCGGGTATCCCTCCACGCTCCGACCCCGCCCTCGGCGTGCAGAGCAGGGTCCCCGGCCGGTACGCGGTCAACCTCGCCCGAATCGGGTGAGGCCACCGGAAGGCCGGCGCAGACCGGAACACCGACGCAGCACAGCCGAAAGCCGGCTCCCCGGAGATCGGGAAGCCGGCAGGCGGGGCGTACGGGTCAGTTGTTCGGGTCGTCGGCGCTGATGTCGGCAAGCACCGACTGCGGCTCCCGCTCGACAGCCAGGTCACCCATCGACACGAGACCGATCAACCGGCCGTCCTCGACCACCGGCAGCCGCCGTACGGCGTACGTGCGCATCAGGTCGGCGGCGGAGACCGCGTCGTCGTACTGGCTGACCGTGATCACGTCCTTGGTGGTGAGCTGGTTGAGCCGGGTGGTGTTCGGGTCCAGACTCTCGGCCACCCCGCGGACCGTTATGTCCCGGTCCGTGATGATGCCGACCACGTTGTCGCCATCGGTCACCACCACGTCGCCGATCGCGGAGTCCCGCATCTCCTGGGCTGCCGCGACGAGTGTGTCGTTGCCGTCCATGGTCACCAACCGGGTCGTCATGAACTCTCCGACGGTAGTCATGGCGCCTCCCTCTCGGTGTCGGCCAACCATGGGTCTACCCGCGGGCCCCGACCAGTAACGCCTGGTCGGGGCCGAGAGGTCAGCGCTCGGCGGCCACCAGTTCGGCGATCTGCACGGCGTTGAGGGCGGCACCCTTGCGCAGGTTGTCGTTGGAGCAGAACAGCGCCAACCCGTGCTCGACGGTCTCGTCGGCCCGGATCCGGCCCACGAACGTCGGATCCTGCCCGGCCGCCTGCAACGGGGTGGGCACCTCGCTGAGCGCCACACCGGGCGCGCCGTCGAGCAGCTCGGTGGCGCGCTGCGGACTGATCGGCCGGGCGAAGCGGGCGTTGATCTGCAGCGAGTGCCCGGTGAAGACCGGCACCCGGACGCAGGTGCCGGAGACCTTCAGGCCGGGGATCTCCAGGATCCGGCGGCTCTCGTTGCGCAGCTTCTGTTCCTCGTCGGTCTCCGCCGACCCGTCGTCGACGATCGAACCGGCCAGCGGCAGCACGTTGAACGCGATCGGTCGGGCGAACGAGCGGGGCGCCGGGAACTCCACCGCCGCACCGTCGTAGGCCAGGCCGGTGGCGCCCTCGGCCACCTTGCGGACCTGCTCGTCGAGCTCGGCGACGCCGGCCAGGCCGGCACCGGAAACCGCCTGGTACGTCGAGACGACCAGGCTGACCAGCTCCGCCTCCTCGTGCAGCGGCCGCAGCACCGGCATCGCGGCCATCGTGGTGCAGTTCGGGTTGGCGATGATGCCCTTGGGGCGTACGGCGGCGGCGTGCGGGTTGACCTCGGCGACGACCAGCGGCACCTGCGGGTCCGTCCGGAAGGCCGACGAGTTGTCGATGACCACGGCACCGGCGGCGGCGACCCGGGGAGCCAGCTCCTTGGCGGTGCCCTTCCCGGCGGAGAAGAGCACGATGTCCAGCCCCGAGTAATCGGCGGTGGCCGCGTCCTCGATCGTGACCTCCTCGCCGCGCCACGGCAGGGTGCGCCCCGCCGAGCGTGCCGAGGCGAAAAGCCGCACCTGCTCCGCCGGGAACTCCCGGTCCGCCAACACCTGCCGCATGACGCCACCGACCTGGCCGGTGGCCCCCACAATGCCGATCCTCATGCCCGCGAGGCTACCCAGCCCGGCCCGTCGACCGGGAACGCTTTCCCACCCCTCGGCGACCGACATCACACCGGGTCGGCCGGTACGTGGTCGATCACCTCCCCCAGACCGGCGGCGACCAGTTCGTCGCGGATGAGCGCGGCGTCCCCCTCCACCACCAGGGTCAGCGAATCCGGGTGGAGGTGGGTGGCGGCGGCGGCCGACACCTGCGCCACGTCGGCGGCGAGCAGCGCCTCCCGCAGCTGGGCGTGGTAGTCGTCGGGCAGGTCGTGCACCACGAGCGTGGTCAGCGCCGCAGCGATCGCCCGTGGGCTCTGCAGCTCCACCGAGAGCTGCCCGGCCCGCCAGGACCGGGCCACCGCCAGCTCGTCCTCGGTCACCCCGCCGGCCTGGGTACGGGCGATCTCCCCGACCGACTCGACAAGGGCCGGTGCGGTCACCGCCGTCTGCACCCCGGAGCTGACCGCGAACCGGCCGAAGCGGCGGGACGAGGCGAAGTCGCCCCGGATGCCGTACGTGTAGCCGCGCACCTCGCGGATCAGGTGGTTCAGCCGGGAGGTGAAGGCGCCGCCGAGCACCGTGCCGGCCAGCGCCAGCGGCACATGGTCCGGGTGGGCGCGGTGCGGCGCGATGTGACCGAGGCGCAGCGTCGACTGCACCGAGCCGGGCCGGTCCACCAGGATGACCCGGCGACCGGTACGCAGCGGGACGTCGATCGGCCCACCGCGGTCCACCGGCCCGCCGCCCGTACCGGCGAAGGCCGTTGCGGCGAGCGCGTCCAGGTCGATCCGCTCCAGGTCGCCGGCGACCACCAGGGTGCCCGGCCGGATGAACCACTCGGAGTGGAAGACGGTGACGTCCTCGGCGTCCAGCGCGGCCACCGAGTCCGGGTCGCCGTACAGCGGACGGCCCCACCGGTTGTCGGCACCGAACAGGTCGGCACGCAGCACCGCGTCGGCGCGCGGGCCGGGATTGGCCCAGTCCATCCGCAGCGCCGTCGCCTCGTCGTCGCGTACCCGGCGCACGTCGTCCGGGTCCAACTTCGGGGTACGCACCGCCTCGGCGAGCAGTTCCACGGCCGCGCCCAACCGCTCGACCGGCACCTGCACGCTGGCCTGGAAGGTGTCCCAGTCCAGCCCGGTCACCAGCTCGGTGCCGAGCGCCTCGATGGCCAGCGCGTACGCGGTCGCGTCCCGCTGGCTGGTGCCCTCCTCCAGGGCCTTGGCGAGCACCCCGCCGAGCCCCTCCTTGCCCACCGGCTCCCGGCCGGCTCCGGCGTCGAGCAGCAGCAGCGCCACGGCGAGGTTCTGGCCGGGCAGATGCGCGGCGACCACCTGGCCGCCCGCCACAGCCCGGCGCACCACCTGCGGGAACCGGTACGGACGAGCCGCACCCGGCCCCGGACGCTCGGCGATCAAAGTCACTGGGCCAACCTTTCGTTCGCGACTGCGGGGCTCGCTGCTGCCAGGTCGCGGCGCCCCACCGGGCCGCGCCGCTCACTCCTCGCGCTCACAGCTTCTCCTCGGGGCGGTAGGTCAGGGTCACCCGGTCGTCGGCACCGAGCACCTCGGCGGCCACCTCGGCGATCTGCTCGGCGGTCACCGCCTGCCAGGCCGGCAGCCGCTCGGCCACCGTGGCCGGGTCGCCGAACTGGGTGGCGTAGCGACCCAGCACGTCCGCCCGACCGTCTACCGTGGACATCTGTCGCCACCAGGCGGTGGTCAGCAGAGCCTTGGCGCGGTCCAGTTCGCTCGGGGTCACCGGCACCGTGGCCAACTCGTCGACCACTTCGGACAGCCCTTCGGCCAGCCGCTCGCCGCTGACTCCGGGACGGGCGGTGGCGGTGGCGATGAGCGGCGCGGGGGCGTGCGCCAGATCCACCCCGTACGCCCCGACGAGGTCGGGCTGGGCGATCCGTTCGCCGTCGGCGAGGCGCTGGTAGAGCCGGCTGCCTCGGCCGCTGCCGAGCACGGTGGCCAGCACGGTCACCACGTCGTAGCCCGGGGTGCCGAAGGGGTAGGTCCGGTGTGCCACGTACACCCGGGGTGCTGGCACGTCGGTGACCACCGTCTCCACGGCCGGTACGCCGGTGGCCGGCACGGTGCGCCCGTCGGGTGCCGACGGGATCTCCGCCCGGGGCTCGATGCCCCCGAAGTACTTCTCGGCCAGCGTGACGACCTCGTCGACGGTGGTGTCACCGACCACGGTGAGCACCGCGTTGTTCGGTGCGTAGTAGGTCTGGTGGAACGCCTGGAAGGTGGCCAGGTCGGCGGCGTTCAGGTCGGCCATCGAGCCGATGGTGGCGTGGTGGTACGGATGCCCCGGTGGGTAGAGCAGCGGCAGCAGCCGCAGCCACGCGTCGCCGTACGGCACGTTCTCGTAGCGTTGCCGCCGCTCGTTCTTGACCACGTCGCGCTGGTTGTCAAGCGTCTCCTGGGTCAGCGCCGGCACCAGGCCGCCCATCCGGTCGGCCTCCAGCCAGAGCGCCAACTCCAGGTGCTCGGCCGGGACCGTCTCGAAGTAGTTCGTCCGATCCGGATTCGTGGTGGCGTTGAGCGACCCGCCCGCCCCCTGCACCAGTTTCATGTGCTCGGTCTTCGCGACGTTCACCGAGCCTTCGAACATCAGGTGCTCGAACAGGTGCGCGAAGCCGGTCTGTCCGGCCGGCTCGTGGCGGGAGCCGACGTCGTACCAGAGGTTGACCGCGACCGCCGGGGCGGTGCGGTCCTCGCTGACCACCACGCGCAGGCCGTTGTCGAGTCGAGTCGTGGAGATGGGCCAGGGGTAACCGCTGTCGGGCATGACTCCGACGCTATCCGATCTCCGCTGCCCGACGCGGTCGGGACGCGGGCGTGCCGCGTCCCACCCCGCCGGGGACGCGGCCCGCCGCACCCGTCGCTCAGTCAGGCGGCTCGATCGGGGTAACCGTCTGTTCCGAGGTACGCCGCTCCAGGATCGTGTCCGGCGCGGCGTTGGGGTTGTCCTCCCGGATGTCGGACTCGGTCAGGATCGCCTCGGCCTGGGCCTCGGGGTCCTCGCTGCCGGCCGCGGCCTCCTCGGGCAGCAGGTGGGCTCGGGACTCGACCCGCTCCTGGTCGCTCTTCGCGTCACTCATGACTGCCCCCATACCCCCCAGCCCCACCCCGCACTCGTGAAAGGAAGGGCACCTTCTTAACGCCTCAGGTAGTAGCCGGGCCCCTTATTAACAGTTCGATGCGGCGACTAACAGTTCGATGCGGCGACCTGGTCAGGAGCGGAACGGGCCGCGTACCTCGTAGGTGATGCCACCGGAGGACGATCCCGAGGTGCCCCGCTGTGAGGAGAAGTAGAAGCGGGTGCCGTCCGGTGAGAAGGCCGGCCCGCAGATCTCCGACGACGACTGACCGGTGATCCGCAGGAACGGCGCCACGATCTCGTCCGGCGTGATCACGCAGATCTCCATGTTGCCGCCGTCCTCGGCCACGAACAGATCGCCGGAGCGGGCGCCGGTGATGTTGTCCACGCCGGTCAGCGGCGCGCTGCCGGAGACCCGGGCGGCGTCGTACGCCAGGTCGATGCGCTGGTTGACCGCGTCGTACGCCCAGACCCGGTTGTCGCCCTTGGTGGTGAACCAGCAGGTGCCGTCGGCGTACCAGCAGCCCTCGCCACCGTTGAAGCGCTTGGCCCCGGACACCTGGTTGCGGGTCAGCGTGTCGACCCCCGACGGGTCGGGCACCCGCGCCCAGGTCACCGGGCCGCTGGTGGCGCTGCCGGCGACCAGCACCTCCAGCGTGCCGCCGGCCAGGCTGCCCCAGTTCGTCGGACGGAACCGGTACAGGCAGCCGTTGCTCTCGTCCTCGGTGAGGTAGATGACCCGGCGGTCCGGATCACAGGCGGCGGCCTCGTGCTTGAACCGCCCCATCGCGTCCCGGCGCACCGCGGCGGTGCCACCCTGCGGGTACGTCTCGTAGACGTACCCGCGGCTGACCTCCTCGCAGGAGAGCCAGGTGCCCCAGGGCGTGGCACCGCCGGCGCAGTTCTGGTTGGTGCCGGAGAGGATCCGGTACGCCGAGGCAATAGTGCCGTCGGCGTTGAAGCGGACCGCCGAGGCGCCACCGCCCGGGGTGATCTCGGAGTTCGAGACGTAGATCCATCCGGTTCCGGCGGTGAAGCAGGCACCACCGTCGGGCGCGTCGTGCCAGACGTACGAGGTGCCGGTGACCGTCCGGCGGGACCGGGCGATCACCCGGCTGGTGAAGCCGGCAGGCAGCTGGATCCCGTTGGCATCTGCGCTGCGCAGCGCCCCGTACGGGCTGGGACCGGGTTGCGCCGGTGCGGCCACTGCGGCTCCCGCCCACAGGCTGCCGGAGAAGGCGGCAGCGCCGCCGGCGACGGTGGCGCGCAGGACGGTACGACGATCCATCGAATACCTCCGGTACTCACAGCGTTCGGTGTCGCTGAAATTACCGACCGATTCATCGATGAGGGTGAACGCAAGGAGAGGCTTTGCCGACCACGGGGTGAGCAGTTGCCCACCGTCGGGTACTCTTGGCGCCGTGACGCGGTCGTATCGATGGTTTAGGCAGCCGGCTCGTAAGCCGGTGACCTCACCATGATCTGACGTCACCGTTTTCGAGCCGGCCGGGCAGGAATGAATTTCCTGCCCTTTTGCCTACGAGCAGCCGGCTCGTCCCGGGCACCGGCCCCGGGGTGCGGTCGGCGAAAGGATGCCCACCGTGACGACCCCGGACAACCGTCGCGTCATCGATCAGCGGATCGACCGTGTCGTACCGCTGACCACCCCGGCGCTGCTGCACCACGAGCTACCCCTGGACGACGACCTGGCCTCGGCCGTGGTCGCCGGGCGGCGCGCCGCCGCGCAGGTCCTCGACCGCGTCGACGACCGCCTGCTGGTGGTGGTCGGCCCGTGCTCGGTGCACGACCCCGCCGCCGCCCTGGAATACGCCCACCGGCTGCGCGAGGCCGCCGACCGGGTCGCCGACGACCTGCTGGTGGTGATGCGGGTCTACTTCGAGAAGCCGCGCTCCACCGTCGGGTGGAAGGGTCTGATCAACGATCCCCGGCTGGACGGTTCCGGTGACGTCAACGCCGGTCTCCGGCTGGCCCGGGCGCTGCTGCTCGACGTGTTACGCCTCGGGCTGCCGGTCGGCTGCGAGTTCCTCGACCCGATCACCCCGCAGTACATCGCGGACACGGTGGCCTGGGGGGCCATCGGCGCCCGTACGGTGGAGAGCCAGGTGCACCGCCAGCTCGCCTCCGGCCTGTCCATGCCGATCGGCATGAAGAACCGCCCGGACGGCAGCATCGCCACCGCCGTGGACGCGATCCGGGCGGCCGGCGTACCGCACGTCTTCCCCGGCATCGACGTCTCCGGCACCCCGGCGATCATGCACACCCGGGGCAACGCCGACGGCCACCTGGTGCTGCGTGGTGGCGGCGGCCTGCCGAACTACGACGCCGCGTCGGTGGCGGGTGCGCTGGAACTGCTGCGCGCCGCCGGGCTGCCGGAGCGGCTGGTGGTGGACGCCAGCCACGCCAACAGCGGCAAGGACCACCGCAACCAGCCCGCCGTGGTCGCCGACGTGGCCGGGCAGATCGCCGCCGGTCAGCGCGGCATCGTCGGGATCATGCTGGAGAGCTTCCTCGTCCCCGGTCGTCAGGACCTCGACCCGACCCGGGAGCTGACCTACGGCCAGTCGATCACCGACGCCTGCATCGGCTGGGACACCACCGACGAGGTGCTCACCGAACTGGCCACCGCTGTACGCGCCCGCCGGGCCACCCGCTCCAGCGCAGACCCGCACTCGCTGCCCGCCCCCGCCTGAGCGACGACCTCCGCCGGCCCGTCCCCGCTCGGTCGGTCAGGAAGTTGTCCGCTCACGACAACTTCCTGACCGACGGAGCTGGGGCGGGGCCGGACGGGGTGGGTGTTTGGGTGCAGAGGGCGCGGGTAGCTGACGGGCGTGACCGACGACGTACCCGTGACCGGGGCACCCGCGCCGACGACGCAGGCCCGCCTGCCGGAAGCCGTGCTGGCCGACGTGCCGGTGGTCGACACCGCCGCGATCGACCCACCCGTGACCGACCTGCCCGGCACTGTCGCCGCCGTACCGGACGAGATCGAGGTCGAGGCGGTGGACACCCGGCCGTTGGACGAGCTGCTCGACGATCTCTACCGCGGCCAGGAGCGGATCAGCCAGGTCGACATCTACCGCCGCGCGGTCGCGGCGGAGCTGCCCGCGCAGCTGCTCGCCCGGCTGAACGCGCTGCCCCAGGGCGAGTACGCGGTCGACGAGGTGACCGACCTGCTGGGCGGCTCGGTGGGCTGACCCCCTCACCAGCCGATCCAGCGGCGACCAGGAGAGGACCGTGATGTCGCAGCCCACCGAGGACCACGACCAGACGCCCGCGCTCGCCCAACCCCCGGAGGGCAGGGACACCCTGCCCGAGCCGGACTTCGCGAACGAACACGAGACCACCGCCGTCGACGACGACATCCTTACCGGCGCCGACCAGGACGAGCGGGAGCCGGAGTCACCACGCGGCTGGTCGGGCATGCAGCGCTGAACCCGCATCCGTCGTACGCGCAAACCGCCGGCCCGGAACACCGGGCCGGCGGTTTCCCCTGCTCGTACGCTCGCTCAGTCCTCGGAGCGGTGGTCTCCTTCCGCGCCCTGCTGGGCCATCGCGTACGCCATCTGGAGGAAGTCGGAGGCGGCCACCGCGGTCAGGGCGGTGGCGACCAGGCGGGTCAGCCGTGGTGCCAGCACCAGTCCCCCGGTCATGCCGGTGGCCACCCAGACCGCCAGGCAGAACGGGCAGCTGAGCAGTTCACCTATCGCGTGCCGGGTGGGGCTGCCGGAGTCGCGTACCTGCTCCATCACCTCGCCGCTGCCGATCGGCCGGTCGTAGCGGGTGAACGGCGCGCGCAGCGGGCTGGTCACCGCATCCTTGGACAGCAGCCGGCTGAGCTTGTGGGTCGCGATCGACAGCAGCACCACGTCGGCGGTGGCCGGCCGCTGCGGCACGGTACGTCCGGTCGCCTTGACCAGGGCGGCGATGGCACCCGCCACCCCGGCGTAGGTGCCCATGGCCACCAGGTAACCGCCGAGGGGGCGGTGCTCGTGCGGGGCGTACGCCTGGCGCAGCCTGGTCACCTTCTGCTTCAGCAAGCTCACCCGGGACTCCTTCTGATCACGCTTTCCCGGCCGGGCGGTCAGCCGGCCTGGAGGTTGTCGGCCACTTCGCGGGCCAGGTTGGTCAGCGCCTCGTCGGCCAGCCGGTCGGGTTGACCGTCGCCGACCAGGTCGAGCCGCGCCCGGGTGCCACCCGAGTCCTCCGCTGCCACCCGCAGCTCGGCCGTCCAGTCCGTGTCCCGCGCACGCCAGCGGGCCCACAGTGCGTCGGAGTCCCCGTCGGGGATGGCGGACAGCAGCGGCTCGGGCAGCCAGGCGGAGTTCCGGTCGGGGTCGGTCGCGGTGTTGAAGACGACCTCGGGCGGTGCGGAGATGCCCCGTTCCGCGTACGCCATCACGCGTCCCGCAGCCGGCTCGGGTCGACCTCCCGACCGGGGTGGCGGGCCAGGTACTCGGTCTCCAGTTCGGCGGTACGCCGCAGGTGGGTGGCGAGCGCGGAGTCGGTCGCGTGCCGCAACGTGTCCAGCCGGGTCCGGTGCAGGCTCTCCATCTCGCGGATGAGGTCCTCCTCGGCCAACTCCGCCGGGTCGATGCCGGGCAGGTCGGCGTCGAGGATCGGCGCGGCCACCCGGTCGTCACCCCATTCCGGGATCCGCTGCTCGGGGCTCACCTCGGTGCCGCCGGGAGGAAATCCGTCCTGTGCCCTCATCTCGCGCCCCCTAGTCGGTCGTGGGCCTGGCGTCTGTACGGTTGCCCACCGCCCGCACAGCCAAACCACCGCCGCCACTACGACACGGTGTCGGAGAGCAGCGGCGTTCCCGGTACCCTCGGTGCCATGAAGCGGCTCTGGACCCCGGCGTGGATCGCCCGCCACGTGGCCATGGTCGTACTGGTGACGGCCTTCCTGGCGCTGGGCTGGTGGCAGGTCAGCCGCGCCGCCGCCGGCAACGCCATCAGCTGGGGCTACGCGGTGGAGTGGCCGATCTTCGCCGGGTTCGTGGTCTTCGTCTGGTGGCGTGAGGTCCGCCACGCGCTGCGGGACGCCGAGGCAGGCAAGACCGCAGCCGTCGGCGAGACACCCGCGGCCGGTGACCCCACGGTCGTCGAGAGGGCCGAGGCCGTCGAGGCGGCGGGCGTACGGCCGCGGCCCGGCATCGGCCGGCCGGTACGCGTCACCCGTACCGTCGGCGGTCACGGCGAGGAGGACGCCGAACTGGCCGCGTACAACCGCTACCTGTCATGGTTGAACGCCAATCCGGGCGCGAAGCCCGGCGACTATCCCGGCTGAGCCGGCCCGGAAGGACACGAGAAGTGCGCGCTGCCCTCACCCGTTACCGCGTGATCGCCTGGATCGTCGGTGTGGTGCTGATCCTGCTGGTCGTCATCGGCATGCCGTTGAAGTACGGCTTCGACGAGCCGATCGTGGTGGAGACCGTCGGCCAGGCGCACGGCTTCCTCTACATGCTCTACCTGGTCGCCACGTTCGACCTGTCCCGCCGGGTCGACTGGCCGCTCAAGCGGATGATCCTGGTGATGCTGGCCGGGACGGTGCCGTTCCTCTCCTTCTGGGCCGAGCGCCGGGTGAGCACCCTCGTCCTCGCCGCGCACACTGAGCCGGCCCCGCAGCCGGTCGCCGGCTGATCCGACCCCTTCGTATCCGACCCCTTCGTCGCCGGCGGGCTCAGCGCCGGGGGCGCCACAGGTCGGCGTTCGCGAGCGGATCCTCCCAGCCGCCGTGGCGGTGTATCTCGAAGGCTCGGCGCAGCGCCCGGGTCACCTGCCCGAACTGGCGCTCGTCGTCGCTGCTGAACAGCAACTCCGGCACCCCACCGCGCTGCCCCCACAGCTCGTACGCCCGCGGCCGCCACCGGTCACCGGCCGCCGCGACCAGGATCGGCACCAGGAACACCACCCCGAGCAGGAGGTACGCCCCGGCGGTGAGCCGGTGCAGCCCTCCGGTGAAGCCGAGCGCCAGCCCGATCCCACCGATCACCGCGGCGGAGACCAGGGCGGCTCGCACGGCCACCCGGTCGTGTGGCCCCCGGGTGGTGTGCAGGTGGGTCAGTTCGGCGACCCGCCAACTGGTGCTGCCGACGGTGAACCGGTCGGCCGTGACGATGATCCCGGGTCGGGCGTAGAGCAAGGTCGGTCTTCCACCTGCGGTACCGCCCTGCGACCAGGGCGGTCGTGTCGTCGCACCTTCGCGCTCCACGGCCCCTCCTCCACTGCCGGTGTGGGGGCGGCCCGCTTGCCGGCCCCATCGATGCAGATGTGCGGGAATCCCGGCTGTGGGCTTCATTGTGTGCCCGTCTCGCCACCCTGGCCTGCTGGTTTGCGGTGCTCAGCGGGGTTCGGACGGACCGGCGCCGCCGGAAACACCACCCCGAGTCCGGCTTGTCGGATATACCGCTGAGTCATCCGACGTCATGTGCCGAGAGCGACCCCTTTCGCATCTCCGGTATAACGGACTATTGCCACGAAGCAAGAATGTGATTCAAGCTCAGCATCCTCATTGGTCCCGGCTTTCACTGTCACCGACTCCTGTCGCGTACTACCTTGAGCGAGTCGGCCCGGTCGGCCGCCGTCCAGCCGGACGGCAACGGGCTGATGCCGCCGCGGAGCTTCAGCAGGCCCGCGCCGGCCATGGGAGAGGAGCATCGAGCTCTTGTCGCCCCTGTTACACACGCTGCGCGCCCTGACCGTCACCGCGTTCGCACTGGTGCTCATCGCACCCGCGACGGTGGCCCGGGCCGAACCGTCCCCCGCCGAACTGACCCGGCGGATCGACAAGGCGTCCACCGAGTTGGAAAACGTGGTGGAGGCGCACAACGAGTTACGCGAGAAGATCAAGAAGAATCAGGCCGCCGTAGCCCGGCTCCAGGAACGGATCGGTCCACTGGAGCAGCAGGCCGCACAGAGCCGCGCGGATGTCAGCGAGTTGGCCGCCACCGCGTACAAGACCGGCAACCTCGGCGCGGTCGACGCGTTGCTGCACGGTGGCGACTCGGCGTCGGTGCTGGACCGGCTCGGCACGCTGGACCACCTGACCCGGCAACGCCAGGCGACAATCGCCGGCTACACCGCCGACCAGCGGCGACTGCTCGACGAGAAAACCCGACTGGACGTGACGCTGACCCAGCAGGCGGCCCGCTCGCGGGAGCTGAGCACCGCGAAGCGCCGGATCGAACGGGATCTGGCCAAGCTGTACGAACTGCGCCGGCAGGCGTACGGCCGAGCCGCCGAGCGTCCGAACAACCGGCCGGACAGCGCCAAGGACGCGCCGGCCGTCTCCGGCCAGGCCGGCGTGGCCGTCCGGTACGCCTACGGCGCGCTCGGCAAGCCGTACGCCTGGGGCCAGGACGGGCCGAACGGCTACGACTGTTCGGGTCTGACCTCTGCCGCCTGGCGGGCGGCGGGCAGGTCGCTGCCGCACAACACCCGGATGCAGTGGGGGGTGGTCGCCCACATCAGCCGCAGCGAACTGCGCCCGGGCGACCTGGTCTTCTACCGCAGCCTCGGGCACGTGGCGATCTACGTAGGCGGCGGGCAGGTCATCCACGCACCCACCTTCGGGCGGAACGTGGAGAAGCGTGCCGTCGATCTGATGACGCCGTACGGCTACGGCCGGGTGCGCTGAGTTCGCCGCCACCAGCGCGACGAGACGGCCGGGCGAGAGGCGGCAGGCACGACGAAGGGCCGGCGTCCCCCTATCGGACGCCGGCCCTTCGTCGTCATTACTACCAGGTCAGGCCGCCTGCAGACCCTCCGCGCGAGCCAGCTCACGGAGCCGGCCGAGCGCCTGGATCTCCAGCTGCCGGATCCGCTCCCGCGACAACGAGAACCGCGAGGCGACCTCGGTCAACGAGTGCTCCCGGCCGTCCTCGAGCCCGTAGCGAGCCCGCATGATGCCGGCGGAGCGGTCGTCCAGGTGGTTGAGCAGGCCCTCGATGCGCTGCCGCTCCAGGCCGGTGAGCACGATCTCCTCCGGCGAGGGCGCGTCGCTGTCGGCGACCAGATCACCGAGGTTGGTGTCGCCGTCGTCACCGACCGGCGTGTCCAACGACACGGTGTCCTGCGACCAGCGGACCAGCTCGTTGACCCGCTCGACGGTCACGCCCAGCGCCGCCGCGATCTGCTCCGGCTCCGGGTCGCTGCCCAGCTCACGGGTGAGCTGCCGGGCCACGTTGCGCATCCGGTTGACGTCCTCCACCAGGTGCACCGGCAGCCGCACGGTGCGCTCCTGCTGGGCGATCGCCCGGCTGATCGCCTGGCGGATCCACCACGTCGCGTAGGTGGAGAACTTGTAGCCGCGCTCGTAGTCGAACTTCTCGACCGCCCGGACCAGACCGGTGTTGCCCTCCTGGATGAGATCCAGCATGGGCATCCCGGAACGGACGTAACGTCGGGCGATCGACACGACCAGGCGCAGGTTGGCGCGGATGAACAGGTCCTTGGCCCGCTCACCCTCGGCGACCAGCCGCGTCAGCTCATCCCGGGTGACACCGTCGGGTACGCGGTCCTCGCCGAGCAGGTGCTCGGCGTACAGGCCCGCCTCGATGGCCTTGGAGAGATCGACCTCCTTGGCGGCGTCCAGCAGTGGCGTCCGGGAGATCTCGTGCAGGTAGACTCCGACCAGGTCGCGCTCCTCGGCAACCTCGTCGGTTCGCATCCCGATGTTCTTGTCCACGTTGCCCACGGTCCCCTCAATCGCGCCGGTTACCCGGTTGCTTGCCATCCCCACGCCCATCAGCCCCTCCCCCGTAACCTCCGCTGTGCCCATCGGTGCTGACATCTACACAACAGATGAGACGTGTCGGGGAATTCCATGTCGTGGGTCGAAAGTGTCACGAATGCCTGATAATCAGCTGAGAGCACGGTCCATGTTTGCTGTCAGCACCCTGTCGGTGGTTGAGTCGACAGGGACCTGCTGAGGTCGACGGATCGACGAATCACTGACCGTACCGGCCTATGGCAACACCGCCTGGCCGTCGTACACAGCGACCCGGGTCACCACCGTGCTGCGATCCTGGTCACTGCCAAACACGCGTACGCGGACCGATTGGTTCATCCACGCCGGTGGTATTACCCCACGCCCTGATGAACAATCCGCACCCCGGTTCTATGCCCGGGTTTGCCCTGCTGCTGGCGCTGATGGCTCGTCCGATGCCATCGCGCCGACGATCATGCCCGCCGCCGGCCGGATTCGACCCGGCGGGAGCGGACCGCCTCGGTGCCGGCCTCCAGTGCTTTTCGCGCCCGGGGGCGGTTACGGGCAGCAACGCCGACGTAAAGGCAATCGACCACGGTGAGCTGAGCAATTCGGCTCGCCATCGCCCCCGAACGATAGGTGGTTTCGCGGGCCGCGGTGGTGAGCACGTGGTCGGCGAGTGCGGCGAGCGGTGACCGCGGGAAATTGGTGAGTGCCACGGTCGTCGCTGCTCTCGACCGTGCCTGCGCCAGCACCTCGATCACGTCGGAGGTGGCACCGGTGTGCGACACACCGACGGCGACGTCACCGCGCCCCAGCAGGGCCGCCGAGGTCAGGGCGGTGTGTACGTCGGGGAAGCAGAAGGCGGCGCGGCCGATGCGGTGCAGCTTCTGTTGGAAGTCCATCGCCACGAGGCCGCTGGCACTCACGCCGAAGATGACGATCCGGCCGGCGCCCACGATCGCCTCCACCACCTGATCGCAGACCGCCGGGTCGAGTTGCTCGGTGGTCTGTTCGACGGCGCGCGCGTCGTTGAAGCCGATCGTCGCGATGATCTGGGCCAGGTCGGCGCCGGGTGGGATGTTCCCGCCGGCGATTCGCCCGTCGGACGGTTCGATGCGCCGGGCCGCCTCGGCGGCGAGCCGGATCCGCAACTGCGGGTAGCCTTCGACGCCCACGGACCGACAGAACCGGATCACCGTCGCCTCGGAGGTCTCGGCGGCGGTGGCGAGGTCGGTGATGGTCCGTCGGGCCGCCTCGGCGGGGTCGGCGACCACCAGCCGGGCCACCCGCTGCTCCGCCGGCGACAGGGACGGGAGCATGCCACCGATGTGGACGATCAATCCGCTCGGCTCGTCGCTAGCAGAAATTTTCAGATCCTTCGCCACCAATGAAACTTACTTTCATCATGCCCGGGGTGCAATCGCACCGCCGGGCTCGGGACGGGCGCACCGGCGAGACCGGCGAGACCGGCGACCATGCCGGACAGCCTGGCATCCGCGGCGCGTACGGCGCTTCCCCCGCAGGGCCGGGCACCGCCGGTCGGGTGGGCCCGGTGCACCCGCCGACCGGTCGGCGGCAGTAGCGTGAGGACCATGGCGGGACGCAGCGTGTTGATCACCGGAGGCACCGGCGGGCTCGGCACCGCGGTGACCGCGACTTTCGTCGACGCGGGCTGGCGGGTGGTAGCTCCACAACGGAACCAACCGACGCCGCACCCCGAGCCGGACGCCAACGCGCCGGTGCGACTGGTCGCGGACCTGACCGACGCGGCCGACGCGGCGCGGGTCGCGGAGGTGGCCGCCGGGGACCCCGAGGCACCGCTGCGGGCGGTGATCAACCTCGTCGGCGGGTACGCCGGCACCGGCCTGGTGCACGAGACTCCGGTCGAGGAGTTCGACCGGATGCTCACCCTCAACCTGCGCCCGACTCATCTGGTCACCCGGGCGGCGCTGCCGCACCTGATCAGGGCGGGCGGCGGCGCGGTGGTGTGCGTGGCGTCCCGCGCGGCGGTCGCTCCCTTCCCCGGCGTGGCAGGTTACGTGACCGCCAAGGCCGCCGTGCTCGCCTTCGCCTCGGCCGTCGCGGTGGAGTACAAGACCGCCGGGGTGCGCTGCAACACGGTACTGCCGAGCGTCATCGACACGCCGAGCAACCGGGCGTCCATGCCGGACGCGGATCACTCCCGGTGGGTGGCACCAGCCGAGATCGCCTCGGTGATCCATTTCCTGGCCTCCGACGAGTCCGCGCCGACAAGTGGGGCGACCGTGCCGGTCTACGGCCGGGCCTGAACCGGCACCACGGCAGCGGTGCCCGCGGCGCGTACGCCACACCAGAGTGGGTCGGTTCCGGTCGGAGAGTTCTCCTCCGCCAACCATCCGGCCAGGTGTCCCCGGATCTCCCGGGCCACCTCCTGGGCGGGCCGGGCCGCGTCGATGACGACGAACGTCGGGTACTCCGGCAGGGTGCGGTAGGCGTGGTCGGCGGCGGCCAGGTAGGTCGGGCTCTCCTGGTCGGTGCCACGTCGCTCGATCCGCCGGTACGCCTCGGCCGGGTCGATCGCCATCAGGAACGTCACCTGCGGTTGCGGGAAGATCCGGTAGGCGGCTCGGACGAGAGGCTCCCAGCGTCGCCCACCGTGCGCCCGGAGGCTGGCGTACTGGCAGACGGCGTAGCGGTCCATGATCGCCGTCCGGCGCGTCGCCCAGCAGGCGAGCAGAGCCGCCGCGATGGCCAGCCAGCGCAGGACGGACTCCACCAGGAGCATCCCGTCGCGCCCGACGAGCCGTTGCGCGTCCGGCCGGCCCAGCCGGTGGGCCGCCCGACCCAACCATCGTCGACCGCCCGCATTGCGGTGATATGTGGCATAGTGACCGACTTCGGTGAGTGTGTCGGCGAGTAACTGCGCCTGAGTGGTTTTACCGGAACCGTCGATGCCGACCAGCGCCACGGCACGCAGCCGCGCCGCGCGTCTGCTGCTGGATGTCGGTGCCGAACAGGCCGGCCGAGAAGCTCGCGTCGAACTCACCACTCTCGACAGATTATCCGACCGGCGCCCACGGCCTGCGTGGTACCTCCCGGTTAGGGCAGGTTCACGGTGTTCCGCAAGCAGGACAGGTGTGGGCGGGCGGAATGCCGGGTACGGACCCTGAACCCCCCAGGGTGCACCCCCAACGAGTCGACGGGAGAGTCGAAATGGCCGAGCGCGACGACGAAACTCTTCTCCACACTCTGAAGAAGGTCGCCGCCGTGCTCAAGCAGGCCGACATTCCGTTCGCCCTCGGCGGGAGCTTCGCCGTCTACGCCCACGGCGGGCACTCCAGCGAGCACGACGTCGACTTCCTGATCCGTCAGGGCGACGTCGACGCCGCTCTGGAGGCGCTCGTGGCCGCCGGGTTCACCGCCGAGCGGCCACCGGAGGACTGGCTGGTCAAGGTCTACGACGGCGGCCGGATGGTGGACCTGATCCACCGCCCGATCGAGACCCCGGTGACCGAGGAGACCTTCACCGACACGGTGGTGCGTCCGGTCGACGCCATCCACATGCCGGTGCTGTCGGCGACCCAGCTGATGGTGCACAAGCTGCTCAGCTTCTCCCAGCACTACTGCGACTTCGCCCGGGGTCTGCCGTTGGCGCGGTCGCTGCGGGAGCAGATCGACTGGGAACGGGTACGTAAGGACACGCAGCACTCGCCGTACGCGGAGGCGTTCCTGGTGCTGCTGGACAGGCTGGACGTCGTGCCGGACGCCGGCACGGCCGACGGGAGGGGAACACCGTGACCGTGCACGACCCCGGCGCCGGACCACCCGACGAGTACGTCGAGGCGGAGATCCACCGGCTGCTCACCGAGGATCCGGCCGTGGCCGAACAGGGAATCACCGTGGTCCGTACGGAACGCGGCCTCGTGCTGTACGGCGAGGTGGAGAGCGCGAACCGGCGGAACGAGATCCTGCGCCGGGTGGCGGGACGCTTCCCGGACGTGCCGATCACCAGCGACATCGGGGTGACTCGCACGCAGGCGCCCACGGAGATCGAGCAACTGCCCTGAGGGAGGTTCCATGGTTATCCGGATCGCTGCCGTGGGTGACGTGCATCTGGACGAGGACGTGGTCGGCCGGTTCCGGCCGGCGCTGGAGGAGCTGCCCGGCCGCGCCGACGTCCTGCTGCTCGCCGGTGATCTGACCCGGCACGGCACCGAGGCCGAGGCGCGCTGTGTGGCCCAGGAGTTCGGGGGTCTGGGCGTACCGGTGATCGCCGTGCTCGGCAACCACGACCACCAGTGCGACCAGGTACCGCAGGTGGTCGGGGCGCTGACGGAGGCGGGGATCACCGTGCTGGAGGGCGACGGGGTGGTGCTCGACTGTGCCGACGGGCGACTGGGCGTGGCCGGGGTCAAGGGCTTCGGTGGCGGATTCGCCGGCCGCTGCGCCAGCGACTTCGGCGAGCCGGAGATGAAGGCCTTCGTCCGCACCACGACCGAGAGCGCCGACCGGCTGTCGGCGGCACTCCAGTCGCTGGACTGCGACGTGCTGGTCGCGCTCACCCACTACTCGCCGGTGCCGGACACCCTCGCCGGTGAGCCGTTGGAGATCTACCCCTTCCTCGGCTGCTACCAGTTGGGCCAGTCGATCGACTCCGCGCCGACCGCGCTGGCCCTGCACGGGCACGCGCACCACGGCTCGGAGCGGGGTGTCACCCCCGGCGGGGTCCGGGTACGCAACGTCGCCCATCCGGTGATCAAGCAGGCGTACAGCATCTTCTATCTGGGTGATCACCTGGATCAGGCAGAGGTTTCCTCAGTCGGCACCGGGGGTATTCAGCAATCATGGAGCTGATTCTCTGGATTCTCGCAGTTGTACTGGTCGTCGCCGGCATCCTCGCGCTGTTCCGCCGGCAGATCCTGTGGGGCATCGTCCTCATCGTGGTCGGGCTGCTGGTCGGCCCGGGTGGTGTCAGCATCTTCAGTTGACGTGGCGACAAAGGCGTCGCCCGCAAAAGGACCCGCCGGGGTCGTCGTGACCGGAACTCCGTCCTCCCGACCGGAGCCACCGGGCACGGCGACCCCGGCGTGCTGTCCGCACCGTTCGATGTGTTCACAGATCGGCACGCAGGTTTGCCGACCCCCTGACGCGGAGAAGCTGCCATCATGCGGATGACTACGGCACGTACCCGACAGCCCACCCGCGGCGCGCGACAGTGGTGGGCGCTGGCCGGTTTCGCGGTGGCCGTGTTCGCCGCGGCGGCCCTCGGCAGTCTGGCCGTCACCGGCACGTCGGCCGAGTACGCGAGCCTCGACCAACCCGGCTGGGCACCGCCCCCCTGGCTGTTCGGGCCGGTCTGGACCGTGCTCTACGCGATGATCGCGGTGGCCGGCTGGCTGGTCTGGCGTCGGGTCGGCTTCGGCCCGGCCCTGATCGCCTGGGTGGTGCAGCTCGTGCTCAACGCCGCCTGGACGCCGTTGTTCTTCGGCGCCGGCCAGTACGGTCTGGCGTTCGTCGAGATCGTGGTGCTGTGGCTGGCGATCGGCGTCACCGTGCTGCTGTTCCGGCGGGTCAGCACACTGGCGACGGGGTTGCTGCTGCCCTACTGGGCCTGGGTCACCTTCGCCGCCGCGCTCAACTACTCGATCTGGCAGCTGAACGGGTGACCTCCCCCGGGCACGGCACTTGTGGCGCCGTGCCCAGGGTGTCGTCGAGGTGCCGTCAGCAGCGCGGGACGTTCGGGATGAACCCGTCGTGACCGGTATAGACGTACGCGTCCGCGATGAACCTGCCCGCGCCGATGCGGTTCCAGATCGAACTGGTGCCGTACGTGCCGGTGACCGTGGTGCCCCGGGTCTGGCAGTGGATCGTGACTGAAGCGCCGTTGGCGAGCGAGCCGACGGCCGAGTAGCCGGTGCCCGGACCGGACCGTACGGTCAGGTTGGCACCTGCGGTGCGTACGGTGCCGGAGCCGGTGTTCGACGAGCAGCCGTTGCCGCTGGTGTAGGTCTTGGTGCCCCAGTACAACGCGAGCGTGCCGCTGAACCGGATCTTGATGTCGGCCCCGTTGAGCCGCTGCTCGTAGTGCAGGTGGGCGCCGCTCGAATTACCGGTGCTGCCGACCCAGCCGATCACCTTGCCGTAGCCCACCGACTGGCCGACGGAGACGTTGAAGCCGCTCAGGTGGGCGTAGTAGGTGTGGTAGCCGTTGCCGTGGTTGATCCGGACGTACTTTCCGTAGCTGGTACCGCCCAGGTCGGTCACCCGGTCGACGGTGCCGGGCGCGCTGGCCACCACCGGGTCGCCGGCGTCGTTCGTGCGATTGAAATCGATGGCGTTGGCAGGGCTGTGGCCGCTGCGGGTCTGCCCGGACCACGACTGGCCGCAGGGGAACGGCACCTTGAAGGTCGGCGCGGCCATCGCGGGCGCCGCCGGCACCAGCACACCGACGACGAACAGCACCAGGGCTCCCGCGGCGACCAGCCGGGCCACGACAGGATTCAGCCACCGATCAGGCATCTGACACCTCCGA
Organism: Verrucosispora sp. ts21; assembly: GCF_002879555.1. Classification (NCBI taxonomy): domain Bacteria; kingdom Bacillati; phylum Actinomycetota; class Actinomycetes; order Micromonosporales; family Micromonosporaceae; genus Micromonospora; species Verrucosispora sp. ts21. The sequence goes on from NZ_PNOZ01000032.1 coordinate 28,610, forward strand.
CGTTGAAACTGCTCAATGGGTGACAACCAGGGTGACAGGAATCCTTCCGTGTCGATAGATGCAGCATCCGGCGGGAGCGCGACCAGCGGCGGTGAGCCGATTTCGGGATTGTTACTCGTCCGTGTCGTCCCAGGGGTGGACCGCGCCCGATGCAAGCGCTTACATGTGAAAACGCCCCATCGGACCGGCGCCAGGATGACCGGATGCGACCCGGCCAGCGCCGGCTAGAAAGGAGGACGGCATGGCGGTCTTTGCCAGGCCACGCCAGGCCCTCGCGATCGCTGGCGTGCTCGGGCTGACGCTCGGCGTCACCGCGTGCGGCACCGGAAGCAGCGACAACAGCGGCGGCAACAACAACGCCGATTCCGCCGAGTGCGCCCCGTACGAGAAGTACCAGGGTCACAGCGGCAAGAAGGTGAGCATCTACTCCTCCATCCGCGATATCGAGGCCGACCGCCTCGACCAGTCGTGGAAGGAATTCGAGGACTGCACCGGCATCGACATCAGCCACGAGGGCAGTGGTGACTTCGAGGCGCAGCTGCCCGTACGCGCCGACGGCGGCAACGCGCCCGACATCGCGTTCATCCCGCAGCCCGGTCTGCTCCAGCGGTTCGCCGAGCGGGGCCAGATCAAGGCCGCCAGCGCCGACACCAAGGCGATGGCCGAGCAGAACTACCCGGCCGACTGGCTGAAGTACAGCACCGTCGGCGGCACCTTCTACGGCGCGCCGCTCGGCTCGAACGTCAAGTCGTTCGTCTGGTACTCGCCGAAGATGTTCCAGGAGAAGGGTTGGACCGTTCCGACCACCTGGGAAGAAATGATCAAGCTCAGCGACACCATCGCTGACAGCGGCACGAAGCCGTGGTGCGCGGGCATCGAGTCCGGTGACGCCACCGGCTGGCCGGCCACCGACTGGATCGAAGACGTCATGCTGCGTACGCAGACCCCCGAGGTCTACGACCAGTGGACGACGCACGAGATCCCGTTCAACGACCCGCGGGTCGTCGAGGCGGTCGACCGCGCCGGCACCATCCTGAAGAACGAGAAGTACGTCAACGGCGGCTTCGGCGGGGTGCGCAGCATCGCCACCACCGCGTTCCAGGAGGGTGGCATCCCGATCACGGCCGGCAAGTGCGCCCTGCACCGGCAGGCGTCGTTCTACGCCAACCAGTGGCCGGAGAACACCAAGGTGGCCGAGGACGGCGACGTGTTCGCGTTCTACTTCCCGGCCATCGACCCGTCGCGGGGCAAGCCGGTGCTGGGTGGCGGCGAGTTCGTGGTCGCCTTCGCCGACCGTCCCGAGGTGCAGGCGGTGCAGACCTACCTGGCCTCCGGTGAGCACGCCAACAGCCGCGCGAAGATCGGCGACTGGGTCTCGGCGAACAACAAGCTCGACCTGGCCAACGTGAGCAACCCGATCGACAAGCTCTCCGTGGAGATCCTCCAGGACGACAGCTCGGTCTTCCGGTTCGACGGTTCCGACCTGATGCCCGCCGCCGTCGGCGCCGGGACCTTCTGGAAGGGCATGGTCGACTGGATCAACGGTAAGGACACCGCCAGCGTCCTCCAGGGCATCGAGAGCAGCTGGAAGTAATTCCGGTGGTGGGCCGGTCCGCGTTCGCGGGCCGGCCCACCGGCTCCGTGGAGTAACCCCTGGGAGGGTTGATGAACTTCGACTTCGCCGACCAGGCGCCGAAGATGATGATGTTGCTGTGGGGGCTCGTCGCCTTCGCAGTGGTGGTCGGCGGCCTGCTCTTCGTGCTCGACGCGGTGCCGTCCTACTTCGCCCGGCGCCGCGAGGCGCAACTCGTCGCCGCCTCCGCCAGCGGGGCTCCGCTGCCTCGGCGGACCAAGCCCCGCGAGGGGTTCTTCGCGCTGTTCTTCCTGCTGCCGACGGTGTTGCTGCTGCTGATCGGTCTGGTGGTTCCGGCGCTGCGGACCACCCTGCTGTCGTTCATGGACGGCGGCAGTCAGAACTGGGTCGGCCTGGACAACTACCGCTGGATGTTCGCCGATGACGCGATCGTCCGGGTGCTGCTCAACACCCTGGTCTGGGTGACGCTGGTGCCGCTGGCCGCCACCGCCATCGGCCTGATCTACGCCGTGCTGGTGGACAAGGCCCGGCTGGAATCCGTCGCCAAGTCACTGATCTTCATGCCGATGGCGATCTCGTTCGTCGGCGCCAGCATCATCTGGCGGTTCGTGTACGCCTACCGGGGCGAGGACCAGGACCAGATCGGTCTGCTCAATCAGATCGTGGTCAGCCTCGGCGGCGAGCCCCGGCAGTGGCTGCTCGACTCGCCACTGAACACGCTGCTGCTCATCGTGATCATGGTGTGGATCCAGGCCGGTTTCGCCATGGTGGTGCTCTCCGCGGCGATCAAGTCCATCCCGGCCGACATCGTGGAGGCGGCCCGCCTCGACGGCGTCAATCCGTGGCAGATGTTCTGGCAGATCACCATGCCGAGCATCCGGCCCGCGCTGATCGTCGTGGTCGTCACCATCTCGATCGCCACGCTGAAGGTCTTCGACATCGTGCGGACCACGACCAACGGCAACTACGACACCAGCGTGATCGCCAATGAGATGTACAACCAGGCGTTCCGGTACGGCCAGAACGGGCAGGGCTCCGCGCTCGCGGTGTTCCTGTTCATCCTGGTGGTGCCGATCGTGATCTTCCAGATCCGGAACCTGCGTCAGCAGCGACGGGAGGGCTGAGATGACCACCACCACTCCCCCGGCCGCGGTCGGCGCCCAGCAGAACGACGGTTCCACCCGGGCCTCGCGGGTGCGCAAGCGACTCAACAGCCGTACGGCGACAGTGGTCGCGATCGTCATCGCGGTGGTCTGGACGATCCCCACCTTCGGCCTGTTCATCTCCTCGTTCCGGCCAGAGGCGGAACTGAAGACCACCGGCTGGTGGACGGCCTTCACCGATCCCCAGTTCACCCTCAAGAACTACCAGGACGTGTTGTTCGGGCAGTCCGCCTCGTCGGGGCAGCTCGCCAACTACTTCGTCAACTCGCTGGTGATCACCCTGCCGTCGGTGTTGTTCCCACTGGCCTTCGCGGCACTGGCCGCGTACGCGCTGGCCTGGATCAACTTCCGCGGCCGGGACTGGCTCTACATCGGCATCTTCGCGCTCCAGATCGTGCCGTTGCAGATGGCCCTGGTGCCGCTGCTCAGCTTCTTCTCGCGCGGAGTCAGCCTGGGCGGGATCACCCTGATGCCCGCCTGGAACCTCGACGGCGCACAGAACTTCGCCCAGGTGTGGTTCGCACACACCTGCTTCGCGCTGCCGTTCGCCGTGTTCCTGCTGCACAACTTCATCTCACAACTACCCAAGGATCTGATGGAGGCGGCCCGGGTCGACGGGGCCACCCACCCCAAGATCTTCCGCACCATCGTGCTGCCGTTGGTCGCACCCGCCCTGGCCGCGTTCGCCATCTTCCAGTTCCTCTGGGTCTGGAACGACCTGCTGGTCGCGCTGATCTTCGCCGGTGGCAGCGAGGTCACCGCACCACTGACCGTGCGGCTGGCCGAACTGGCCGGTACCCGGGGCAACGAATGGCAACGGTTGACCGCCGGGGCGTTCGTCTCGATCGTCGTACCGCTGATCGTGTTCCTGTCGTTGCAGCGCTACTTCGTTCGAGGGCTGCTCGCCGGCAGCGTCAAGGGCTGACCCACCGGTGGTGCCGCCGTAGCGGCGGCACCACCGCAGGTCGTGAGTGGGGTTACCGTGACGAGGATCGACGATGTCGCCCGGTTGGCCGGAGTCTCCACCGCCACCGTCTCCCGGGCGCTGCGGGGACTGCCCACCGTGTCGGCGGCGACCCGCCGACGGGTGCTGGCCGCCGCCGAGCAGTTGCAGTACGCCGTCTCACCGAGCGCATCGCGCCTGGCCGGTGGCCGTACCGGTGCCATCGCCGTGGTGGTTCCCCGGATCACCCGCTGGTTCTTCGGGGTGGTCGTCGAGGCGGTCGAGGACTTCCTCCACCAGTGCGGCTACGACCTGTTGCTGCACAACCTGGGCGGGCGGGAACAGAACCGTCAGCGCCTGCTGCACCCCGCCAACCTGCACAAACGGGTCGACGGCGTGATGCTGGTCGCCACCCCGTTGCGGCCCGCCGACCTGACCGCCCTGACCACGCTGGACCTGCCCGGGGTGACCGTCAGCTCCGGCACCGGCGTGCCCGGCTGGCCCTGCGTACGCATCGACGACGTGGCCGCCGCGCGGATCGCCACCCGGCACCTGCTGGACCTCGGTCACCGGCGGATCGCGCACATCTCCGGCGACCCCGACGACGAGTTGGCCTTCACCGCGCACCTGGACCGGCGGCGTGGCTACCAGGAGGCGCTGCGCGCGGCCGGGCTGTGGCCGGACCCGACCCTCGACGTGGAGTCCGGGTTCGACATCGCCGGCGGCACCCGGGCCACCGAGGAACTCCTGCGCCGAGGTGACCCGCCGACGGCCATCTTCGCCGCCTGCGACGAGATGGCGATGGGCGCGTTGACCGCCCTGCGCGACGCCGGCCTGCGCGTACCGCAGGACGTCAGCCTGATCGGCATCGACGACCATGCGCTCTCCGGCGTGCTCGGCCTGAGCACCATCGCCCAACCGGCGGCCGAGCAGGGGCGGCTGGCCGCCGAGATGCTGATCGACCCGCTTCGCGGGCGGACCCGCGCCTCCGACTGCGGCGCGGACGAGCTGCCGGTGATCCTGCCCACTCGGCTGGTCGTACGGGACTCGACCGCCCCACCACGGGCAAACTGATTCGACGGGTCACCGTCGCCCGCCGCCGCAACCCGCTCGGACCATGGGAGTACGCCCTGAACGACAACCCGACCCCCCAGCCCGTGCCCGCCGTGACGACCACCGGATGGTGGACCGAGGCGGTGATCTACCAGATCTACCCGCGCTCGTTCAGTGACTCCGACGGCGACGGTATCGGTGACCTGCCCGGCATCACCGCCCGCCTGGATCATCTGCGCCAGCTGGGGGTCGACGCGATCTGGCTCTCCCCGTTCTACCCGTCGCCGCAGGCCGACGCCGGGTACGACGTGGCCGACTACCGGGACGTCGAGCCGCTGTTCGGCACGCTGGCCGACGCCGACGACCTGATCGCCCAGGCACACGCCCGCGGGCTGCGGGTGATCGTCGACCTGGTGCCCAACCACACCTCGTCGGCCCACGAGTGGTTCCAGCAGGCCCTGGCCGCCGGGCCGGGCAGCCCCGAACGGCAGCGCTACATCTTCCGCGACGGGCGGGGACCCGACGGTGCCGAACCGCCGAACGACTGGCAGAGCGTCTTCGGCGGGCCGGCCTGGACCCGCGTCGCCGACGGCCAGTGGTACCTGCACCTGTTCGACACCGCCCAGCCCGACCTGAACTGGGACGAGCCGCAGGTACGCGCGGAGTTCCTGGACGTGCTGCGGTTCTGGCTGGACCGTGGGGTGGACGGCTTCCGGGTGGACGTGGCACACGGCCTGATCAAGCAGGCCGACCTGGCGGACTGGCACGAGCCGCAGGAGATCCTCTCCGGGCAGGAGGTGGACAAGCCACGCCCGCCGATGTGGGACCAGGACGGCGTACACGAGATCTACCGGGACTGGCGGCGGCTGCTGGACGGTTACCCCGACGAACGTGTCCTGGTGGCCGAGGCGTGGGTGGAGCCGGCCGAGCGGCTGGCCCGCTACGTCCGCCCCGACGAGATGCACCAGGCGTTCAACTTCGAGTACCTGCTCGCCGCGTGGACCGCCCCGGCCCAGTACGCGGTCATCACCCGTTCGCTGGAGGCCACCGACGCGGTCGGCGCGCCCACCACCTGGGTGCTGTCCAATCACGACGTGGTGCGCCACGCCTCCCGGCTCGGCCTGCCGATCGGCACCCCGCGACCCAACGGCATCGGCATCGGCGACCCGCAGCCGGATGCCGCGGTCGGTCTTCGCCGGGCCCGTGCGGCCACCCTGCTGATGCTCGCCCTGCCCGGCTCGGCCTACCTCTACCAGGGTGAGGAACTGGGCCTGCCGGAACACACGTTGATGCCCGACGAGGCCCGCCAGGACCCGACCTGGGAACGCAGCGGGCACACCCAACGCGGCCGGGACGGCTGCCGGGTGCCGATCCCCTGGGAGGCGGACGCGCCGTCGTACGGCTTCGGGCCGACCGACGCGAGTTGGCTGCCCCAGCCCGGTGTGTGGGCCGAGTACGCGCTGGACCGCCAGCGTGACGTGCCCGGCTCGACCTACGAGATGTACCGCACGGCGCTGCGCCTGCGGCGTAGCCACGCCTTGGGTCGGGGCACCGTGCAGTGGCTCTCCTCCGGCGACGAGGTGCTGACCTTCCGCAACGGCGACGTGGTTGTGCTCACCAACTTCGGCACCGCCGGCGTACCGCTGCCCGCCGGCGAACTGCTGCACAGCAGCGCGCCACTGGACGAGGACGGCTCCGTCCCCACCGACGTCACCGTCTGGGTGCGGGTGTAAGGAAGGGCACCTTCCTTACAGCTTCTCCGCGCGGGTGTGCAGGAGGTGCGCGACGTCAGAGATGTCCTTGGGTGAGGTGCGGGCGGCGAGCCAGTACATGATGCCGGTGGGGATGAAGAAGAGCTGGAAGGCGGCCAGCCCGACCGCGTAGTTCAACGGTGGCGGGAACGCCGCCCGCAGGGCGTGGAAGGCCACCCCGACCAGCCCGTTCCCGGCCGCCCGCCCCACCCCGTTGACCAGGTTGCCCAGGCTGTAGACAGTGCCCCGGTGCTCCGGCGGGTTCGCGTCGGCGATCAGGGCGAACCAGTTCGGCGAGTTCGCCGAGGTCAGCGCCAGCGCGAGCAGCGCGGTGAGCAGGCTCAGCCCGACGGTGGGCTCGGTGACGACGCTGGCCAGCACGGCCCGTACCACCGCGCCGGTGCCGGCGCCGTCGGGCACGTCGATGCGGATCGGCACGAAGAAGAGCACCAGATAGAACGGCACCGCGGCGAGCACGCCGACTGCGGCGACCATGGCCCGACCGGACGGCGTACGCCGTTGCAGCGCGTCGCCGACCAGACCACCGACGATGGAGAGCACCCCGCCGAGCTGGAACAGGGTGGCGAAGACGCTGCCCACCACGATCGCGGTAGCCATCGAGTAGCCCTGGTCCTGGGCCCGCTCGGCGAACAGCACCGGCAACCAGACAAGCGAACCGAAGGCGGCCTGCGCGGTGAGGCCCTGGAGGATGAGCCAGCGGTTGGTCCGGCGGCCGAGAATGACGGGCAGGTCACGGCGGCTGATCCGGTAGTCGTAGTCCGCGCCGCCGGCCAACGCGTCGGCCAGTTCCGGTTCGCTCTGGCCGCGCCGGATGTCGTACGTGAGCAGGTAGGCCGCCGTGGCGACCAGGCCGACGACGGCGAGCAGCAGGAACGGGCGACGCCAGTCGACCGCACCGAGCAGCCCACCGACGAGGGTGCCGGCCAGCGTGCCAGCGCCCTGGGACAGCCCCCAGAAGCTCATCACCAGGCCCCGCCGACGCGGCGAGATCAGGTCGGTGACCACCGAGAAGCCGACCGAGCCGACCGCGCCCAGCCCCACCGCGGCGAGCAGTTGCGCGGCCAGAAAGGTCGGATAGCTCCCGGCCAGAGCACTGCCACCGGTCCCGACGGCCCAGATCAGGGTGCCGATCATCAGCAGCGGTTTGCGGTTGGTGCGGTCGCCGAAATAGGCCCAGCCGACCGCCGCGACCGCGCTGACCAGGAAGCTGACCGCGGTGACCAGGCCGAGCAGGCGCTGCGGCACCGCGAACGACTCCGCGATCGCGCCGTACAGCGGTGGCACCAGCCCGATCGCCACGTTGTCCAGCGAGGCGAGCAGCACGAACACGACGACGCTGTAGAGGCGGTGCGCCGCGCCACCACCCCACACCCGTGGGGCCCGGCCCGTGGTCGACGTCATGCGGGCAGCCAACCAGGACGCGACGACGGACCGATCACCGGCCCACCCCATCGTGCGCAACGAAATCCCCGGACCGAGTGGCTCCACCCCCGTGGAAGCCACTCGATCCGGGGATCAAGGGGTGGATCACCCCTGGGCCAGGCGGTCCAGGTGGTGATCGCGGGCCAGCGCGTAACGCTCCCGGATGGCCGGGACCGGTTCGGCGGCGTACTCCCGGGTGCCGGCAGGCGTCCAGGAGGGCGCCTCCGCCGTGCCGAGCGCCAACCAGGCGGCCTGGCGGGCGGCGCCGTCGGCGACGTACTCGCCGGGCGGCGGGACGACCACCGGGCAGCCGAAGACCTGCGCGGCGATGCGTCGTACGGCGGCGGAGCGGGCCCCGCCACCGACCAGGAGCACCCGGCGGGGCTGCGCGCCCTGGGCGGCCAGCGCGTCGAGACCGTCGGCGAGCGCGCAGAGCATGCCCTCCACGGCTGCCCGCGCCAGGTGCGCCGGGGTCGAGGTCCGCAGGGTCAATCCGTGCACCGCCCCGGTGGCCAGCGGCCGGTTCGGGGTGCGCTCACCCTCCAGGTACGGCACCAGCACCAGCCCGTCCGCCCCGGGCGGGGCGGACAGCGCGAGGTCGGCCAACTCGTCCAGCCCGACCCGGAGCATCCCGGCGGCGGCGTCCAGCACCCGGGCCGCGTTGAGCGTGGCGACCAGCGGCAGGAACCGGCCGGTCACGTCGGCGAACCCGGCGACGGTGCCGCCGGCGTCGGCGGCCGGGGTCTCCGCGATGCTGAAGACGGTGCCGGACGTACCGATCGAGACCAGCACGTCACCGGAACCGGCACCCACCCCGAAGCCGGCAGCGGCGTTGTCGCCGGCACCGGGAGCGAGCAGCGCCGGCGCGGCACCGGGCACGGCTGCCGGGTCGAGGTGACCGGCGGACTCGGCCGGGCCGAGCACGGTGGGTACCCGTACCACCCGGCCGAGTGCGCGTTCCAGCAGGTCGGGACGGTACTCCCCGGTGGCCGGCGACCAGTAGCCGGTGCCGCTGGCGTCGCTGCGGTCGGTACGCAACGCGTCCAGCCCGGGTGCACCGGCCAGCCGCCAGGTCAGCCAGTCGTGGGGCAGGCAGACGGCAGCCACCCGCTCGGCGTTGGCCGGCTCGTGTCGGGCCAACCAGCGCAGCTTGGTGACGGTGAAGCTGGCCACCGGCACGCTGCCCACGGCGTCGGCCCAGAAGCGCCCACCGCCGGCCTCCGCCACCAGTTCGGCGGCGGCGTCGGCCGAGCGGGTGTCGTTCCACAGCAGGGCCGGCCGGATCACCTGCCCGGCGTCGTCCAGGCAGACCATGCCGTGCTGCTGACCGGCGACGGAGACCGCGGCGACGTCGGCCAGTCCGCCGGCGGCCTCGATCGCCGTCTGGAGGGCCGACCACCAGGCCTCCGGGTCGACCTCGGTGCCATCGGGGTGCGGTGCCCGGCCCTGGCGTACCAGGGTGCCGGTCTCCGCATCCCGGACGACCACCTTGCAGGACTGGGTGGAGGAGTCCACCCCCGCGACGAGCGGCATGCCGTCCGCCTCAGCGTGCGCCGAGCAGGTGCTCGACGGCGAGCTGGTTGAGCCGGACGAAGCCGAAGCCACGGGCGGCGACGGCGTCGACGTCGAACTCCTCGAACGCGCTGGTGTCGGCGAGCAGTTCGGCGTACCCCTCGCCCTCGCCCAGCGTCGGCACGCCCAGCTCGGCGACCTTGCTGGCAGCGAGCGCCTCGGCCACCTCCGGGTCGGCCCGGAACGCCGCGGCCCGCTCCTTGAGCAGCAGGTAGGTGCGCATGTTCGCCTCAGCGGAGGCCCACACGCCGTCGAGGTCCTCGGTGCGGGAGGGCTTGTAGTCGAAGTGCCGCGGCCCCTCGTAGGCCGGCGCGCCGGCCGGGCCGCCGTGCTCCAGCAGGTCGACCAGGGCGAAGGAGTTGAGCAGGTCACCGTGGCCGAAGACCAGGTCCTGGTCGTACTTGACGCCGCGCTGGCCGTTGAGGTCGATGTGGAACAGCTTGCCCTGCCAGAGCGCCTGGGCGATGCCGTGGGCGAAGTTGAGCCCGGCCATCTGCTCGTGGCCGACCTCCGGGTTCAGGCCGACCCGCTCCGGGTGGGCGAGGGTGGAGATGAACGCCAGGGCGTGCCCGACGGTGGGCAGCAGGATGTCGCCGCGCGGCTCGTTCGGCTTGGGCTCCAGCGCGAACCGCAGGTCGTAGCCGCGGTCGATGACGTACTGGCAGAGCAGGTCGACGGCCTCCCGGTAGCGCTCCAGCGCCGCCTGGACGTCCTTGGCGACGTCGTACTCGGCGCCTTCCCGGCCACCCCACATGACGAACGTCTTGGCACCCAGCTCGGCGGCGAGGTCGACGTTGCGCAGCACCTTGCGCAGCGCGAAGCGCCGCACGTCACGGTCGTTGCTGGTGAAGCCGCCGTCCTTGAAGACGGGCTGCTGGAACAGGTCGGTGGTGACCATCGGCACCACCAGGCCGGTCTCGTCGAGCGCCTTGCGGAACCGGGCGATCTGCGCGTCACGGGTGGCGGCGTCCGACCCGAAGGGGATGAGGTCGTCGTCGTGGAAGGTCACCCCGTACGCGCCCAGTTCGGCGAGTCGGTGCACCGACTCCACCGGGTCGATGGCGGTACGGGTGGCGTGGCCGAACGGGTCTCGACCCTGCCAGCCGACCGTCCAGAGCCCGAAGGAGAACTTGTCGGCGGGGGTGGGACGGGGTGCCATGGCAGACCTCCGGTGATGTCGTCCGCTATTTGTTCAGTGGTTGAATTAAATGGCGGTGATGTGGCAGTGTCAAGAGGTGATCCCAACCGCAGCCCCGGCCGGCGCGGTGCGCCAGGGCAGCCTCCGCGAACTGAACCTCGCCCTCGTGCTCGGCCGGATCGCCGCCGCCCCCCGACCCCCCTCACGGGCCGCGCTGGCGGCCGAGACCGGCCTGACCCGGGCCACGGTCTCCGCCGTGGTGGAAGACCTCGTCGCCGGACGGCTGGTCACCGAGGCGGAGCCGCAGCCGCGCTCCGGTGCCGGCCGACCGGCCCGTGGTCTGGTGCTCGCCGGTGACGGCCCGGCCGGGCTGGGCCTGGAGGTCAACGTCGACTACCTGGCCGCCTGCGTCGTCGATCTCGCCGGTGAGGTCCGGCACCACTGCGTGCACCGTGCCGACCTGCGGCCGGTCTCCCCCGCCGACGCGCTGGGCCGGCTGGTGCGGCTGGCCGCCGAGGCCCGCGCCGCCGCCGACGCACAGGGCCTCATCCTGGCCGGCGCCGCCCTGGGGGTGCCCGGCCTGGTCGACGACGTCGGTCTGGTCCGGCTCGCACCGAACCTCGGCTGGCGCGACGTGCCGGTCCCCGAGCTGCTGGCCGAACATCCACCGCTGACCGAGGTGATCGATGGCGTGCCGGCGCTGGTGGTGGACAACGAGGCCAACCTGGCCGCGCTGAGCGAGTTGCACGCGGGTGCCGGTCCGGGCAGCTTCCTGCACATCTCCGGCGAGGTCGGCATCGGTGCCGGCATCGTGCTCGACAACGCCCTGTACCGAGGCGCCCGAGGCTGGAGCGGGGAGATCGGCCACATCCCGGTACGACCGGACGGCCCGCCCTGCCGGTGCGGCGGTCGGGGCTGCCTGGAGCGCTACGCCGGACAGGAGTCGATCCTCGCCGCGGCCGGCCTGGCCGGGGCGGATCTGCCCGCCGACACCGCGCCGAACCGGTTGGCCGAGCTTGCCGGGGCCGGCGACGCGACAGTGCTGCACGCCCTGCACGAGGCCGGCGTGGCGCTCGGGGTGACCGTGTCCAGCGTGATCAACCTGCTGGATCTCGACACGGTGGTGCTCGGCGGCGGCTACGCGCCACTGGCACCCTGGCTGCGGCCACCGATGCTCGCGGAGATCGAGCGTCGGGTGCTGACCGCGGCCTGGTCGCCGGTGACCGTCCGTCCGGCGGTCCTCGGGGCGACCGCCGCCGCCGTCGGCGCGGCCGGATCGGTGGTACGCCGGATCATCGCCCGACCCGTCGCCTGGTTGGCCCGGCTGTAGCGGGCAGCGCGTCGCGCATCTCGGCATGTCGGTGTGTCGGGGGTACTCGGTACCCTTGCTCCACAACAACAATCACCGTGACCGCAGGAGCGACACCACCGGCATGCGCACCTCTCGACAGCGCAGGACGCGCGGCGAGCATCGATGACCAGCACCCGCGAGGGCCGGGTCGCCGGCTCCGGACGCAGCAAGGGGGCCGGCAGGTCCGGCCGACAAGCGGTGGCTGCGCGCGTCGATCTGGCCGGTGAGCTCCTCGACGGGCTCACCGACGCGGTGCTGACCACCGACGACCACGGGTCGGTCGAGCTGGTCAACGCGGCCGCCGCCCGGCTGCTCCCCGAACTGCGTCCCGGCACCGACCTGGCCGGCTGCGCGGTGCCGGCCCTGGCGGCGGCGACCGTCGCCGGGCACACCCGCTTCGAGGCCGAGCACCACCACCGGCAGCTTCGCGGCGTACGGCGGGCCCTGGCCGGGGGCAGATCCGTCTGGTACGTCCGCGACGTCACCGAGGAACAGGCCCGCAGCGAGGCCCTGCTGACCGAACGCGGCCGTACCGCCTTCCTGGCCGACGCGGGCCGCCGGCTGGGGTTGGCACTGCACCGTGACCAGGCCCTGCGGGCCGCCGCCGCCCTGCCCGTGCCCTACCTGGCCGACCTGGCCCTGGTGATGCACCTGCCGGCGGTGCCCGCCGAGCAACGGCCGCACTGGGTCCGGCACACCGAGCGCCAGTCCGGTCCGGTGGCCGGAACGGCCGACTGGAGCCTCACCACTGCCCTGCCGGAGATCGAGGAAGCGCTCGACGGTGGGTTCCCGCCACCCCGGGTGTGGGCGGCCGGCCACCTGGACCCGATCGTTGCTGCCGACGTCGAACCAGGCGCGACCCTGCTGGTCAGCCCGATGCCCGGGGCCGGTCGGACGGCCGGGGCGCTGGTGCTGCTGCGGCACGCCCGACGGGGCGGCTTCGACCCGCGGGACGTCGACCTGGCCCGCGAGTTCGCCGCCCGCGCCGGTGCCGCCCTCACCATGGCCGAGTTGTACGACGAACAGGCCCACCTGGCGCGGGTGCTGCAGAACAGCCTGTTGCCGCCGGAGCTGCCCGGGATCGTCGGGATGGACGTCGCCGGGGGCTACCGTGCCGCCGGGGACAGCCTGCGTATCGGTGGCGATTTCTACGACGTCCTGCCCACCGACGGCGGCGCGTTGTTCGCCCTCGGCGACGTCTGCGGCAAGGGGGTCGGCGCGGCCGTGCTCACCGGCCGGGTACGGCAGTCGTTGCAGACGCTGCGCCTGGTCGAACAGCGGCCACTGGCGCTGCTGCGGCTGCTCGACCAGGCGCTGCTCGACATGTCCGACGCGGCCCGGCGCGGCCAGTTCACCACCCTGCTGCTCGGTACGCTGCGCCGCGAGCCCGAGGGCGGCCTACGGATCCGGGTCGCGGGCGGCGGGCATCCGGCCCCGCTGGTGGTCGACGCCGACGGCACGGTGACCTCGGTACGGGTGGGCGGGATGCCCGTCGGCGCCCTGCCCGACGCCCGGTTCACCGAGGTCGACCTGCGGCTGCCGCCCGGTTCGGTGCTGTTCGCCCACACCGACGGGGTCACCGAGGCTCGGGGCGGCCGACACGGTGCGGAGATGTTCGGCGAGCGACGGCTCCGTCAGGCGCTCTCCTCGGGGGCCGGCCTGCCTCCCGCCGCGCTCGTCGACCGGGTGTTGCGGCTGGTCGACGAGTGGTCCGCCGGGCAGCGGCACGACGACGTCGCGATGCTGGCGGTGACCCCGTCCGGCTGAACCGGTCAGGCCGTCCGGAAGACCGCGGTCTCCCCGTTCGACCAGCTCAGCGGGGCGTCGACGACGTCGCGGACCTCCGACAGATGACCGGTGTCCGGTTCGTCGGGCTGGGGCACCAGCGGCGACACCGGCCGGACGACCCGGGCCCGGGCGGCCTCGTCGAACTCCCGCAGACCACGCAGCAGCGCCGCGCGGCCCTCCGGTGTCATGTCGGCCAGGATCGTCGCCAGGTGCTGACGACGATCCTCGCGCAACTCGGCGAGGAGGCTGCGGGCCTCGGCGGTCAGGTGCAGGGAGATCTCCCGCCGGTCCGCCCGGCCGGGCTCACGTTCCAGCATGCCGGCGGCGACGAGCCGGTCGCAGAGCCGACTGGCCGAGGAGAGCAGCATGTCGAGCCCGGCGGCCAGCCTGCGCAGGTTGATTCCGTCCTGCCGTTCCACCAGCATGACGGCACGGAGCTGGGCGGTGGAGATCCGGTTCGCTGTGCGCTCCCGGGCACCGTCCCAGACAGTCAGCAGGGCACCCGCCGCGACATCCACCTCGGCAGCCATACTCATCTCGGGTCCTGGAAAACCATGCTGTTCCGCCATCGTGCGCCTGAGCGTACTCCGATTCTGTCGATCGATGCGCTTGTGATCAAGGAGATACCCATGAGTGAGCCGGTCGAGCAAGCCCGCACCGTGCTCACCACCGCCCCGGCGGACCTCCTGCTGAGCCGGATCAGAGGGCTGCTCGACCAGGAGTTCGGCATCGCGGACGTCGAACTCCTCCAGGTCGACTACCGGCTGGCCGCGCTGCTTCCGCTCACCCCCGGGGAGGCGGTGAGCGAACCGGGACACCCGGCCTGGCGGTGCTTCGACCACCAGAGCCCGGTGTACGTCGACAGCACGGCCTACCTACCGGTGAGCATGCGCGGCGAGCGACGCGGGGTGCTCCGGGTGCACCCGGTCACGGACGAGAGCCTGCTGGCCGACCTCGCCGAGATCGGCACCGCCCTGGCCCACGAACTGACCGCGGTCGACCCGGGAACGGACGTCTACCGCACCGCCCGGCGGGCCCGGCGGCTCACGCTCGCCGCCGAGATGCAGTGGGAGCTGCTGCCGGGGCGCAGCCGGATTCGACCCTCCTTCAGCCTGGCCGGGCAGCTGGAGCCGGCGTACGCGGTACGTGGCGACAGCTTCGACTGGTCCGACGACGGTGACCGGGTGTGGACCGCCACCATCAACGGCATGGGTGCCGGCGTCGCCGCGTCGATGCTCACCACGTTGGCCACCTGCGCGCTGCGCAACGCCCGCCGGGCCGGCATCTCCCTGGCCGACCAGGCCGCGCTGGCCGACCAGGCGATCTACGCCCTGCACCGGGGCGAGCAGTACCTCGCCACGCTGCTGCTCGAGGTCGACCTGCACAGCGGGTTGCTCACCGCCGTCGACGCGGGCTCGCCCCGGCTCGTCCTGCTTCGCGACGGCGAGGTCAGCGTGCAACCGCTGGAGGCGCAGTTTCCCCTCGGCATGTTCGAGGGGTCGCACTATCGCGAGCAGCACATCCAACTCCGGCCCGCCGACCGCCTCTTCATGATCAGCGACGGGGTGCTCGACGCGACCGGGCAGGACGTCCGCTACGGAGAGAGCGCGTTGGACCGGATGCTGCGCCGTACTGCGCCGATGAGCCCGCTGGACGCGGTCCGGTCCCTGCTGGGCGATCTGCGGGCGTTCGTCGCCGGCGATCTCACCGACGACGCGGTGGTGGTCTGCCTGGACTGGTACGGACCGCAGCCGTGACCGGTCGGGTCAGTACGCGCCCCGGCTGTTGACCACCGCGCCGAAGGTCTTCCAGAGAATCGTCAGGTCGGCTGCCAGTGACCAGTTCTCCACGTAGTAGAGATCCAGCCGGATGCCGTCCTCCCAGCTCAGGTCCGACCGGCCGCTGACCTGCCAGAGGCCGGTCATGCCCGGCTTGACCAACAGCCGGCGGGCCACGTCGCCGTCGTAGCGGGCCACCTCGGAGGGCAGCGGCGGGCGGGGGCCGACCAGGCTCATCTGCCCCAGCAGCACGTTCACCAGTTGTGGCAGCTCGTCCAGCGACCACTTGCGCAGCAGCCGCCCGACCCGGGTGACCCGCGGGTCGTCGCGCATCTTGAACATCAGGCCGTCGGTCTCGTTGCGCGCGGCCAACTCGGCAAGCAGGGCATCGGCGTTGACCACCATGGTGCGGAACTTGAAGACGCCGAACTCCCGACCGCCCTGCCCGACCCGGATCTGCCGGAACAACACCGGGCCGCGGCTGTTCAGCTTGATGGCCAACGCGATGACCACGAGCAACGGCAGCAGCAGCGCCAACGCCACGAGCGAGATCGACCGGTCGACGAAGCCCTTCACCAGCTTGCGGATGCCCCGGAACTCGGGCGCCTCCACGTGGATCAACGGCAGGCCGGCCACCGGGCGGGTGTGGATGCGCGGGCCGGCGACATCCGTCAGCGCCGGGGCGAGCACCAGGTCGATCCCGGTGCCCTCCAGTTGCCACCCGAGCCGGCGCAGGCGGGCGGCGGTGAGTTCACCGCTGGCGGTGACGGCCACGGTGTCCGCGCCGATGGCGGCGGCGGCCTCCGGGATGCCCCGGAACGAGCCGACCACCGGCACGTCGCCGAGCCGCTGGGCCACCGGGGCCAGCAGGGCGTCCGGGATGCACGCGCCCACCACCTGGTAGCCCGCGTACGGCTCGCGTCGCAGGGTGTGCACCAGTTCCAGCACGTGCGCGGTGTCGCCGACCACCAGCACCCGCCGGGACCAGCCGGTCCCCGCCGAGCGTGCCCGGTGCAGGCGCTTGCGCGCGGCGAACCGGGCGAGTTCGAGCCCGACCAGGCCGACGGCGAACGAGATCGCCAGGAATCCCCGGGACACGCCGACGTCGGCGATGTAACCGGCGATGGCCACCGCACCGGCCAGGCGGAGGCTGGCCATGCTGACCCGCCGGTACTCGTCCGCGCCGTAGCCGATCACCCGGTCGTCGTAGCAGCGCATCGCCTTGAGCGACAGCAGCCAGGCCAGCACCAGCCCGGGAGCGACCACGACGTACGGCACGTGGGTGCCGCGCGGCGCGGCCTCACCGAAGCGGGCCGCGTAGCCGGCGAGCACCGCCAGGGTCAGGACGGTGGCGTCCAGCACCACCAGGGTTCGCACGTAGGCCCGCTGGGCACCGCGTATCGAACTGCTCGATGACGCCGTGCCGTCGGGTCTTGTTGAAGATCTGGCGGGGGTCAACAGCGTCGCCGAGGTCACCAGCCCTCCCACTTCGCTCGCCGACGGCACGGGTCCGGCTCGACGGAGAGCCGGAGCTGCCGATGCACGTCGACATCCTCCCTTGAAAACTATGACGGCCAATTGCTTCCGACGTATTGCCGTCACTTTCCGTGCCGGGTAACCAGCCGGAAGCTGGCCTGTGGTAAGGGTTTCCCCGATACCGCAGGGCTCGCCCTTGAGGCACCGATCAGGCCGGCGCCTTCCGCAGGGCGATCGCTCGCAGGAAGATGTCACCGATCTTAGTCGGGTCGGCGGCGACGAACGCACCCCCACCGGCGCTCTGTGCGATGGTGTCCAGCTCCGCCTTGCTGACCTCGGTGCCGATGCCGATGATGATCACCTGGATCGGCTGGTCCGGGTCCTTGATCCGCTTCAGCTCGGCGAGCAGCTGCCGCTGCGAGATGCCGTCGGCGTCCTCGTTCTTGCCGTCGGTGAAGAGCACGATCGAGTTGACCTTGCCCGGTTCCCAGTTCTCCTGCACGTCCTTGTACGCCGCCAGCAGCGTGTCGTACAGACCGGTGTCGCCGCTCGACGAGGTGATCGTGTCCAGGCTCCGCTCCAGGTTGCTGCGCTGCCGCGACAGCGGGCCGGTCGGCACCACCTGACGGTAGTCACGCGCGCCGTCCAGCCTGGTGGAGAAGACCCACAGGCCGATCGACCAGGAATCGTCGAACAGGTTCAGACCCCGCCGGGCCGCTTCCGCGGTGACCTGCTGCCGGGTCGCCCCGTTGGCGGTCGGCACCGCCTTCTTCATCGAGCCGGACACGTCGATGATGCAGAGCATCCGACCGGAGAGGGTGGCGATGGACCAGCTGGAGACGGCCCGCTCCACCGCGTCCGGCGCGAGGCCACCGGCGGCGATGCCGCCCTGCGGCGGTGGCGCCGCGGAGGGGTCGCCGCCGGCCGGGCTCGGTGCGCCCTGCGGCGGCTCGAAGCCGCTACCCCAGTTGCCGTCCGGCCCACGCAGCGCCTGGGCCGCCAGCTTGTCCTTGAACGAAGGTGTGGTGAGCACCTCGAACAGCACCCGGGCGGCGGAGTCCTTGGCCGGCTCGATGCCCGGCAGCACCGCGTACGGGTAGTCCAACGGCAGCGGCGACGGCTTCAGGTAGAGCGCCGCCAGCGGCACCGGCGGCTTCTTCGCGTTGTACTGGATGACGTCCTCTTCGGACAGCGCCGCCGCGCCCAGTGAGCTGGCCAACGTGGTGCCGTCCGACGCGGTGGGGAACTTGGCGAGCAGGTCCTGGCGCAGCGCCGAGGCACCCGAGGCCAGCGCCCGCAGCGCGCCGATGCGGTCCTGCTCGGCGGTGGCACCGCCGGACGAGGCCGCGGCGGTCATCAGCGACAGCAGCCCGGACAGGCCGGCGGCGTCGCGGGTCGGCTCGACGATGCCGGTCTTCAACGGCCGGTCGCTGTTGACCCGGGCCAGCAGCTCGGTCCAGCCGATCTCCTTCTGCGGCCAGCCCATCAGCCGTCCGGCGATGGGTTCGGGCATGGCGACGACCACCGGACTGCTCGCGATCGACGCGCCGTTGCCCGGCGCGAAGGCCGCCGCACCGCCGGTCTGCAACCGCAACAGCCAGGTCGAGGAGTCCGGGATCCAGACGTCGGGGCTCACCGCCGTGCCGCTGGCCTGGCCTACGCCGGCGAGGCTCGCCCCGTGCTTGGCCGCCACCACCGCTGCCACCTCGACCGCGTCGGCAGCCGCTACGGTCACGTCGATGCAGGTGCCGTCGACCGCGGCACCTTTTTCCTCCCACTCGGAGGCCGCCGCGTCGACCGCCGGCGCGAGTTCGGTCGCGACCGCGACCGACAACTCGATCTTGCCAGAGCAGTCCGGGCCGGCGAGCTGGCGATAACCCACCCACCCACCGGCGGTGACGACGAGCACGCCGACCGCGGCTGCGGCGGCGGCACCGTGAATACCTGAACGCATGCGATGGCGGCCTGCTGACACGCTGACCATCTTGCGGACCTGGCCATGGGACTGCCATGGCCGTTCGGACGAAAGTTACAGAGGAGAAACAGTTTACCGTGATTTAGTAACTTTGAGTGACGACTCAGCGGCGCAATGTGGATGGATCGCTGCCCACCACCACGATCAGGGCAGAACGCAAGTGGGGCTGGGAATCGGCAACGGCTCACCGATCGCCATCGGCACCCCGGTCTCCCGATCTACCCGGAAGGTGCGCACCATGTCCGCCCGTTCGTCCGCGACGTAGAGATGCTCTCCGAGCAGCACGAAATGGCGGGGCCATTCACCGCCGGTCTCCACTTCATCGACCAGTTCCGGTAGACCTGCCCCGATCGAGTAGACGGAAATCGTGCCGACCCCCCGGTTGGCCAGGTAGAGATGGCGACCGTCCGCATCGACGGCGATCTCCGACGGCTGGACGTGCCCGGCCCGGTCGCTGGCGTCGACCCGCCCTCGCTGGTGCAGCACGCCGTCCTCGTCCGCCTCGTAGACCAGCACCGACCGGTCCAACTCCCCGGAGACGTAACAGCGGCGTCCGTCCGGATGCCGGGCCAGGTGTCGGGGGCCGGCTCCCGCGGGCGTACGCACCCGGGGTGGCCGGGGCACCAACCGTCCGGAGGCGGCGTCGAGGTCGTACCGGTAGATCGAGTCCGTGCCGAGATCGACCGCGAGCAGCGGCTCACCACCGACCCCGGGCACGACCATGTGCGCGTGGGCCCGCTCCTGGCGCTCCGGATCCGGCCCGTGACCGGAATGCTCCACCACGTCGCTGCGCTCGCCCGGCACCCCGTCGGCGTCGAGCGGGAAGACCGTCACGCTCCCGCCACCGTAGTTGGCCACGAACAGGAACCGGCCGTCCGGCGCGACGGCCAGGTGGCAGGGCTCGGCCCCGCCGGTCGCCCACGAGCCGATCTCCGTCAGTTCGCCCTCGGGCCCCACCTGCCAGGCACTGACCTGCCCGTCGGGCAGCTCGTTCACCGCGTAGAGCACGGGCCGGTGGGGATGACGGGCGAGGAACGACGGCGACGCGGCGACCGCGACGGTGCCCAACGAGGTCAGTTCGCCGGAGTCCGGATCACGTCGGGCGGCGACGATCCCCGTGCCCCGGCCGCCGCTGTGCGCCGTGTATCCGCCGATGTAAACGATCTCGCCTCGACCTGCCACCAGGTGTCACCTCTCCGCTGGACACTGCCTCGCCACCAGAAACCTTCCCCCGACACCGCCGGGTTAGACCTGCCGGTCCGGGCCCGCGGTGGTCACGCCGCCGGCACCGGCTCGCCCCGCTGCCGGGCCACGTGCTCGACCAGGGAGATCAGCACCGCCTTGCCGGACTGCCGGTCCCGGGCGTCGCAGAGCACCATCGGCACGTCCGGGTCGAGGTCCAGGGCCCGGCGTACGGCCTCCAGGCTGAACCGTTGCGAGCCGTCGAAGCAGTTGACCCCGACCACGAACGGCACACCCCGCTGCTCGAAGTAGTCGATCGAGGGGAAGCAGTCGGCCAGCCGGCGGGTGTCGGCGAGCACCACCGCGCCCAGCGCCCCGAAGGCCAACTCGTCCCAGAGGAACCAGAAACGGTCCTGTCCCGGCGTACCGAACAGGTACAGCTGAAGATCGTCGTTGATGGTGATTCGTCCGAAGTCCATCGCCACCGTGGTCGTCGACTTGCCCTCGACGCCGGAGAGGTCGTCGGTGTCGGCGCCTGCCCCGGTGAGGATCTCCTCGGTCTGCAGCGGCCGTACCTCACTCAACGCGCTCACCAGAGTCGTCTTGCCGGCGCCGAAGCCACCGGCGATAAGGATCTTCAGCGCGATCGGAATCCGAGAACCCTGACGCTCGGCGTCATAACGCACGGAGTCCATCCACCACCGCCTTGAGGATGTCGTTGTCGGGCAGGTACGTGGCGCGCGGCGGTTGTTGCACGGCGACAAGTCCCCGGGTGAGCAGATCACCAAGTAGCACTCGGACGACACCCACCGCCAGGTCCAAATCGGCGGCGAGTTCCACCACCGGCGTGCCCTGGCCCGCCAGTTCCACAAGCAGCCGGTGCTCGGGATGCAGTTCCGGGTACGCGCCGAGATCCGGGTTCGGGCTGGCCAACACGTACGCGACCAGGTCGAATCCGTCCGCGCAGGAGCGCACCCGGCCACCGGTCAGGGTGTACGGCCGCACCACCGGCCCGGCGTCGTCGTCGAGCCACTCGTGTCGGTGCCCCGGTAAGTCAGACCGCATCGGCGCCACCCAGCGACGCGCGGACCGGTGCCTGCAGGTTCTCACCCACCCGGGTCACCAGCATGGCCATCTCGTACGCGACAAGCCCGATGTCGGCGTCCGTGTCGCACGCCACGGCCAGGCAGGCGCCCTGCCCGGCCGCCGTCACGAACAGGTACGCGGACTCCATCTCCACCACCGTCTGCCGGACCGGTCCACCCGCCAGGTGCCGGCTGGCGCCACGCGCCAGGCTGGCGAGACCGGAGGCCAGGGCACACAGATGCTCAGCGTCGGCACGGTCCAGTTCGGCGGAGGAACCGAGCAGCAGGCCATCCGCCGACAGCACCACCGCCCGCCGGGCGGCGGGCAGGCGCTCCACCAGATCGTCGAGCAACCAGTCGAGATTGGCACTCTGCCTCGTCGATTGCATCAGGCGTCCCTCTCAGTAACGGTCGGGGATTCCACGGTGACCGGTCCGCCGGGTGGCGGTCCAGCCTCGTCGGTGCTCGTTTCCCGGTTCGCTGCGGCGGTCTCGTCCGACGGATGCCCGGTGGGCGGGTCGCCCTGCCCCTCCCGGCCGGTGGAGCCGACCTCCGTGGGGCGACCGTCGGTCGACTGCGTACGCGCGGCAGCCAGCCGGCCCTGCGCGGTGCCGGACTGCAACGCCGACATGAACCGACGTGCCTCCTCCGGGCTGCGCGGCGTCGGCTCGGCCAGCCGCCCGGCGCTGCTTGCGGGGATCGCCAGGGGCCGCCGCAGGGTGGGCCCGTCTAGTGCCCCCGAACCGGTCGACCGGCGGGTCAACGCGGGCAGCGGGACGGTCGGGCTGTCCACCACTCCACCGCGGTCCGTCGCGGCCGGTACCGTCCGCCCCTGGTCCCGCTCGCCGCCCGCAGGCACGGCTTCCTCGGTCCCGGCCGGCCCGACGCTCGACCGGGCCGACTCGACGTCCGAACCAGCCGGCTCAACGCTGGAGGTGGTTCCGAGGGCGACCTCAGCGGTCGGTCCCCCCGCCTCGGTGGTGGCGCTGGAGGCGGTCGGGTCGGCGGTGGAGCCGGCCGGGCGCCGTCGGATGCGTCGAGGCAGACCGTCGGATTCGGCCGCACCGACGGTCGAGGCCTGGCTCGGGCCGCCCAGCTTCGCAGATGGGCGGGAGGACTGCGGACGCTCGGACGTCCCGGCGCGGGTGCGTGGTCGGGGGACGGTCGTGAGTCGGGTGGCGCGGACCAGCCGCCGCTGCTCCAGGCTGGCGTCGTCGCCATCCTCCATCGCGTCGAGCGGGGGCAGCGCCGACGGCTCGGCGGTGATCAACTCGGTGGGAATCAGCACCACCGCGGTCAGCCCCGCCCCGTCCGACCGGCGCAGGCGCACCCGGATGCCGTGCCGGCCGGCGAGTCGCGCCACCACGAACAGTCCGAGTCGGGCGGTCTCCGCCGGATCGAACTCCGGTGCCCGGGCCAGCTTGCGGTTGGCCTCCTCGATCGCCGCCGCGGTCATGCCGAGGCCGTGGTCGGAGACGGAGAGCGCGTACCCGTGGGGAACGTGCTCACCGGAGACCTGCACCCGTGACTCGGGCGGTGAGAAGGCGGTCGCGTTCTCGATCAGCTCGGCGAGCAGGTGGATGATGTCGCCGACCGCCCGGCCCACCATGCCGGCGGGCTGCAGGTCCGTGATGTCGACCCGGTCGTACGACTCGACCTCGGAGATCGCCCCCCGGATCAGATCCACCATGGCGACCGGTTCACGCCAGCCGCGCCCTGGCGTGGCCCCGGCCAGGATGACCAGATCCTCCGCGTGCCGGCGCAGCCGGGTCGCGAGGTGGTCGACCCGGAACAGTTCGGCCAGATGGTCCGGATCCTCCGCGTCGCGTTCCAGCCGGTCGAGCAGGGCGAGTTGACGGTGCACCAGGCCCTGGCTGCGACGCGCGATGTTCAGGAAGACCTCGTTGAGCCCACGGCGCAGGGTGACCTCGACCTGGGCCGCGCGGATGGCGACCTTCTGCACCTCGGTGAAGGCCTGGGCCACCTGGCCGATCTCGTCGGTGCCCTGGTCGGCCACCGGTGTCTCGCGGGCGACGTCCACCTGTTCACCCCGGCGCAGCCGCTCCACCACGTCGGGCAGGCCCTGCTCCGCGGTCTCCTTCAGCCGCCCGCGCATCAGCGTGAGCCGCTGTGCCAGGGACCGGCCGATCCGCAACGCCACCACCAACGACGCCACCACGGCGAGCAGGCCGAGCAGCCCGGCGCCGGCCAGTCGGGCCAGGATGCTGACCGCCATCGGCACCGAGCGGTCGGCCAGTCCGTCCGCCTGGGTCAGCTCGAAGTCGCGCAACGACTGCTGGACGGTGTCGTACCCGGACTGCCAGGCGCGGGCGTCCACGGTGACCCGGCCCGACGGCCCGGCGGCGATCAGCTCGTCCTGCATCGTGCGCAGCCGCGTGAACCCGTCCTGCTCGGCCAGGCGCTGGTAGGCGGCCTGCTCGGGGGCGGGCAGGTCGGCCACCGCCGACGCGATGAGGAACCGCTGGTTACCGATGCTCTGCACGAGCAATGTGTGCTCGCCCTTGGCGAACCCGCCGGCGGTCAGCGCCCCGGCCAGCAGCGCATCGGTCTGCCCGAGCAGTTCCCGGGAGTGACCGAGGTCGGTCAGCGCCCGCGCCTCGCGGTTGAGATCGTGGTCGGGCAGGTTGGCCAGGGCCTCGAAGGTGTGGAACGCGGCCGAGACCAGGTCGCTGTAGAGACCGACGGCGCCGATCCGGTCCAGTTCCCGGCGGTCGATCGCCGCCCGTCCCGCCGGCAACGCCTCCAGTTTGCCGAGCAGCCGGTCCAGCCGCGCTTCGAGCAGCTCACCGGCGGCGTCCCGGAACTTCTCCCCGGATACCCGCAGGCGCAGCTGCGTCACTGCCGCGTCGGTCCGCTCCCGCTGCTCGCGCAACTCCGACAGGTTGGTCCGGGGCGAGGCGAGCTGCACCACCGAGAGCCGCCGCTCGCGCTGCAACTCGGCCACCACCGTCTCGCCGGGCCGGCCCAGGTCGTACAGGAGGGTACGGGCGGCCAGCAGGTCGAGCGCCGGGCCGAAGGTGAGCGTGGTCGCGAATATCCAGAGCGCCAGCAGTGCGGTCACCGGCACGACGACCAGGGCGGTCAGCTTGGAGCGGATCGGCCAGTCGCGGGTATTCAATCGGACCTCGCCCGGAAGGGTGGCTGGAGGGGCTCCGGCACGGCCGGGCAGCACCGTTGCCGCGAACGCCCCAGTTGTCCGCCGGGACGCCGGCTCGGGCGCCTTGGGCAGGATACGTAATCCGCGCTCGCCGCACTACCGTCCGTCGAGACTACCGGTACGTTGACGAACGTTCGGTTGACGCACATCCCGTCCGAATCCATCCCGAACCGGTCGTTTCCGCCGCAATAGGCGAACCTGCGACGGCATCGGGGCCGCCAGAGGTCGACGTGGGCGAGGAAAGTGCTCCGGAACGGGATTGGCGATCAGTGGACGGAGGGAATACCTGCAGGCGAAGGAGGAGCCATGTCGCCCACGCAGATAGTCGTCACCGTCCTCGTCATCCTGATCGTCGCCGCCGTCGCCGCGGCCCTGGTGGTCGCCGGCCGCCGCCGGGCACTGCGGCAGCGCTTCGGCCCGGAGTACGACCACGTCATCGCCGAACAGGACAGCCGTAGCGCCGCCGAGCGGGAGTTGCGCGAACGCGAGCGCCGGCACGCCGAACTCGAACTGATCCCCCTCGACCCGACCGCCCGGGCCCGGTACGCCGAGGCCTGGGAGGAACTTCAGGTCCGCTTCGTCGACTCCCCCGCCGAAACCGTCGGGCAGGCCGACGAACTGGTCACCCGGCTGATCGCCGAACGCGGCTACCCCACCGGTGACTTCACCGACCAGATCGCGCACCTGTCGGTGGAGCACGCCCGCACGCTCAGCCACTACCGGGACGCGCACGAGATCCACCTGCGCAACAGCCGTGGCGAGGCCAGCACGGAGGACCTCCGCCAGGCCGTCGTCCACTACCGCGCCCTCTTCGCCGACCTGCTCGGGGAGGAGCCTGCGGCACGGACGACCCCGGAACAGCGCCAGCCCGACGCCGCCCACGACGCCACCAACCGCTGAGGAGACCACCATGCGGCAGCAAGAGCAGCTCAACAACGACCACCCCGAGACCGTACGGTCGACCCCCGTGCCGGTCACCGACGACGACCACGTGACGGACGAGTTCGACGGCACCGACGAGTTCGACGGCACCGAGCGGGCGGCCCACACGGAGTCCGGTGCGGACCGGAGCCGGCCGTGGGACGGCCGACCGGGCGACGACGACGAGCGGGCCGAGTTCCACGACCCGGGACCGGTGCCGACGGCCTTCGGCGCCACCTCGGTCGGCGGCGCGGTGGCAGCTTCCGCGCTGGCGAACCCCCGGCCGGAGGACAAGCCCGACCCGCGTGCGGAGCGCACCGCCCGGCCCGGCGACGGTGCCGTCGACGGCGAGCGCGAAGGGCTGCGTGCCGACCCCACGGCCGAGTTCGGTGGACGGCACGACGAGATCGACCCGGCCGAGGTGACGGAGGCGGACGATGTCGCCCGTGACGCGGGGACGCATCGGGCCGACCGCTCCGACGAGGTCGACGGGGACCGGTTCGACGAGGACGACGAGGACCGTGCCGCGCTGACCGACACCCTCGACGACGACCGGACGGCGGGACCGGGGACCGACACCGCGGCTGCGGCGGCCGGCGGGGCCGGCTACGGCAGCGCCACGCCGGCGATGGTCGACCCGGACGCGCAGCCGGCGACCGGTGTCGCGGACACCGCCAACGGGTCCAGCGCCGCCGTACCGGCCGGAGCGGCGACGCTCTTCGACGACACGACGGCCCAGGGTTTCCGGGACCGCTGGCGCGACGTCCAGCTGCGTTTCGTCGACGACCCCCGGGCCGCGGCCGGTGAGGCCCAGACCCTGGTCGACGAGGCCATGCAGGCGTTGTCGACCGCGTTGACCCAGCACAAGGAGAAGCTCGGCAGCTGGCAGGAGGCCGGTGCCACGGACACCGAGCAGTTGCGGGTGGCCGTACGCGAGTACCGCGACTTCCTGGACCGGGTTCTCGGTCGCTGACCACCACGAGCGGCGGGCGTCCTGCGGAAGCAGGCGTCCGCCGTTTGCTGTGCCACCCCGGCGGCGCGCTGTGCGCGCCGCCCACGGCTGTCCCGTGCCCCGAGCCGGCCCGGTGGTGAGGCATGTCGTCCCACCTGGCGGGTACCCCGATGGGGGCCAGGTTGATGTGGCTGCGGACAGGAGGGCGGCAACGATGACCGAGCGTGGGCGGGAACGGCCGCTGGAGGAGCGCCCCGAGGTGGCCGCGGCGGTCGACGACGACTCCGGGGTGCCCCAGCTGATGACCGGGGGCGGTCCCGACTCGGACACCCCGGTGTTCACCGAACCGGGCGAGCAGGCCGACCGGGGCGAATCGACCGACGAGATCATCGGTGATCCGTACGCCGCCGGAACGGGTGCCACCGGCACCGGCACCGGCGCCGCTCCGGACAACATCCGCACCGGCGCGGAACAGCCCTGGGATCCCGAGGATCTGGTGGTGGCCCGGGGCCAGGATCCCACCGCGGAGAACATCGAGCGGGCGCGGCGGGAGCTGGCCGAGACCGGTCGGGCGGCGGTCGAGAAGACCGTGCCCTGACCTCACCCCGCGGCGGGGATTCCTCGCCGTGCACAGGGGTGGGCCCCTGGTCCGACCGGTGCGGTCGGACCAGGGGCCCGGGTAACCTGCCGCCGCAGTGCCTCACCTACCGCTGGCGGCGGGTGTGCCTGACTGTCAGGACAGCGGCGGGTAGGCGTTCGCCATGAGCTCGGCGAACTGCGCCGAGAACCAGGCGCCCGAGATCGGGGCGTCCGGCAGGGCGCCGCTGCGGCTGTTGCCGTTGCGGTCGTTACCGGTGTAGGTCGGGTCGCACATCCGGTCGAAGCCCTTGCCGTCGTTGTTCGGGATCTCGCGGCTGGAGCCGTCCGACTCGCCCGGGGGCTTGGCCCAGACGTACGCGTCGATACCGGTCGCCGGCGCGGCCTTCGGGCGCTCGCCCATACCGGCACCAGCCTGGTTGCACCAGTTGCCCTTGTGGATACGACGGTCGACCCGGCCGCCGTCGATGAAGGCGTCCACGCTGGTCGTCGGACCCGCGGCGGTGGGCCGGTTCGGGCCGCCCCAGCCGTTGCGGGAGGTGTCGATCAGCATGCCGATGTTGCTCGGGAAGCCCTGGCGGACCAGCTCCTGCCGGAAGGCCTGAGCGAAGCTCTGCTCGTCGTTGTACCAGTTCCAGTCGATCCACTTGGCCTGCCGGACCGTCTGCCCGTTCACCGTGGCGTCGACCTTCGCGTACGGCTCGATCAGCGCGGAGTAGTTCGCGGTGTTGGTGATGAACCCGTGCACGTGGTTGACGGTGCTGCCGGAGGCGGTGGCGGCCTGCTTCAGGACCTGGGCGCTCGGGGTGAAGTTGCTGTCCCAGCCGAGCCAGCCGTGGTGCCCGGCGTCGACGTAGTTGTAGACGTTCGGGATCGAGCCCAGGGTGGCCAGGGCGTAACCGACACCGTTCACGTAGGCGCCGTTGGCCTTCACCGTGTCGCACATGACCGTGCCACCCGGGTTGTTCGAGGTGTTGGTCACCAGGTTCGGCAGCGAGTCGACCTCGATGACGTTGATGATCCGCAGGTTGCTGTACTTGGTGTCGCGCATGATCGCCGCGATCGGGTCGATGTACTCGGCCTTGTACTTGGGCAGCTCGTTCGGCCCCAGCTCACCGTTGGAGGCGAGCGCCGCGCAGTCACGGCCGGGGAGGTTGTAGATCACGAACTGGATGTAGTCGGCACCCTGGCGCACGGCCTCGTCCAGGTGGTCCCGAACGCCCATCGGGCCGTTGGACTGGCTGTCCTCGGTACCCTCGATGGCCGCGATCCGGTCGATCCAGACGGCGGTCGAGATGTTGGACACCCGGTTGCCGCCGGGAACCGACTCGGCCCTGGCCTTCCACTCCGGGTTCACGTAGCCCTTGGCGTTCAGGTACGGGTTGTCCACCTTGGTGCCGGGGGGCGGCGGGCTGGTGGGCGGCGGGGTGCCACCGTTGCAGGCCACGCCGTTGATCGTGAACGAGGTCGGACGCGGGTTGCTACCGCTCCACGCACCGTTGAAGCCGATGCTGGCGGTGCCGCCGGTGGAGAGGTTCCCGTTGTAGGACTCGTTCTGCGCGGTCACGTTCCGGCCCGACTGGGACCACCGGGCCGACCAGCCGTTCTGCACCCGCTGGTTGCCGTCGGGGAAGGTGAAGCCCAGGGTCCACCCGTTGATCGGGTCGCCGATGTTCCTGATCGTGATGTTGGCGGTGAATCCGCCCGGCCAGTCGTTGGTCGTGTAGGCCACGTCGCACTGCGTCGCCGCGTACGCAGCCGAGACCGGCAGCGTCACCAAACCGCCCGCGACCAGCGCGCTCGCGCCGGCCAGCGCGACGGCCCGGCGAGGGCCGGACAGTTTTCTCCACAGATTCATGCCACTGATCTCCTTGGGCGAGACCGGATCCGCGTACGGCCCGGCACGTGGCCCCAGGGCGCCCTGCGCGGGCGACCGCCGGTGCCAACGGGATTCTTGTGAAAGCGCCCGACCCGGACGGGCGTTGGTGGTGGTGCGGCAACCGGGGGCTGACCCGGTCGCCTCAGCGGGTGGTCGTCCGGTGTGACCGGTTGCCCTCGACTCCCTGCCTGCGCGGTGTGGCTCCGCTCACCGCGTGGAGCGATTCTTGCATGGGAGCGCTTCCATGGCAATGGCTCGATACTTCCGGAGCCTAGCGGACAACCGGCCCAACTCCCCCTGCATGCGCGAACACCACCTGAGGCAGCGACACCAGGGACGAGTTCGGGGCAGCCCCACTTCCCCGGCACCAACCCATCGGGTGGCCCCACTACCGGAACTAATGCCAAAACACGAATCTTTCCCTGCATAAGTCATGAAACGGTCTAACGTCGGTTCTGGCTCGGTTGCAACCGGCCGCAGGACAATCAGGGATGGAGTGACACAGGTCATGGCTAAGAAGATGCTCGGGAAGGTCGTGGCGGGGGCTGCCCTCGGCGGCGCCTCCCTGCTGGTGTTCGCGCCGGGGGTCGCGTTCGCCGACGGCCAGCCGCACGAGAACGAGGGCAAGGTCTTCGCCAAGCCGCACGCCGCGAAGCCGGGCGAAGAGATCAAGCTGGTGGAGATCTGCGAGAAGCCGCAGGAGAACGCCTTTGTCTGGTCCAAGGTCACCGGCAAGGTCAAGCTCGAACCGGCCCGCGACGGTGGCAAGTGGGACCGCGGCGGCTGGAACGGCGAGGACGGCTCCTACGAACACGGTAAGGACGGCAAGGACTGGCCGGGCCGCGAGCACGAGAAGGACGGCAAGGACTGGCAGCGCGGCGAGGACAGCGGCGACTGGAAGTCCGGCGAGGACAGCGGCGAGTGGCACGGTGGCGAGGACGGCAAGGACTGGAAGGGCGGTGAAGACCGCGGCGGCGACTGGAAGTCCGGCGAGGAGGGCGGCGAGTGGCAGGGCCGCGAGGACGCTCCCCAGGCCGGTGCCGGCGGAGGCGCGGCCGCCGACGAGGAGCGCGACTGGAAGAGCGACGAGCACGGCCAGGACGCGGAGGACGGACGCGACTGGAAGGGCCGCGAGGACGACAAGCACGGCGAGAAGTCCGAGTCGGACTGGAAGGACCGCGGCGAGCACGGCAAGGGCGACGGCTGGGAGCACGAGAAGGACTTCGTCTACTACGGCGAGGCCCGGATCGCCAGGGACGCCAAGCCCGGCACGTACAAGCTGGAGGGTTCCTGCGGCGAGGGCGAGCTGGTCGTGCTGCCGCACGGTGGGGTCGACGGTGGTGACGGTGGCCTGACCGCCGGCACCGACCGCAGCATGGCCACCGCCGGAGCGGGCCTGGTCGGCGCGGCGGCCCTGGGTGGCCTGGTGCTGCTGCGTCGCCGTCGGACTGATGAGTTCGCGGCCTGACGTGACGACGAGGCGGGCCGACGGCCGTCACGGTAACCCGTGGCGCGCCGTCGGCGCCGCCGTCGTCGTGGCGCTCGCGATGGTGGGGTCCGGGCTGATCGGCGCCTCGATGAAGGGTGCCGAGACCGTCCGCCCGCCCCAGCCGGTGGCACGGGCGGGAGCCACCCCGCCGGCCGACACCCCGTTCGACGACGCCGACCTCGGCGGCGCACATGTGGCGGCCGCGTTGCCCCGTTCCGCGCCGACCGCGATCAGCATTCCCCGCATCGGGGTTCAGGCGGAGATCATGCCGCTGGGCACCAATCCCGACGGCACGGTGCAGGTTCCCCCGCTGGACCAGGCGCTGCTGGCCGGATGGTACGAACCCGGTCCGAGCCCCGGCGAGGTGGGCAACGCGGTAATTGTCGGCCACGTCGACTCGGCCGCCATCGGACCCGCCGTCTTCTTCTCCCTCGGCGCCCTGCAACCCGGCGACACCATCACCGTCGCCCGAGCCGACGGCAGGCCCGCCAGCTTCCAGGTGGACTCGGTCGTCTCCCACCCGAAGGACGCCTTTCCCACCGAGCAGGTGTACGGCCCCAACGACCGGCCCGGTCTACGGGTGATCACCTGCGGCGGCCAGTTCGACGAGGTCACCGGCGACTACCCCGACAACGTGATCGTCTTCGCCTCCCTGACTCCCTGACCGACCCATCCCTGACCGACCCACCCCTGACCAGTCCACCCCTGACCGACCCCCGAAACGGCCCGTGGCCCGGCGGTTCTCCCGCCGGGCCACGGTTCGTCGGTCGTTCTCGGATCAGGTGGCAGCCGAGGTACGGACGAGAGTCCGGATCTGCCGCAGCAGGACCGACAGGGCCGCCAGATCGGCCCGCGACTCGTCGAACTCGCCCATCGCCCGCTCCGCCCGATGGATCGAGGTCGCGTTCGACTGCTCCCACTGCTGCACCCGCTCCAGCGGCGGCAGGTCGGCCGGCGTGGAGTCGAGCACCTCGCCGGTCAGCGCGGCCAACGCGGCGTACAGGTCGTAGCGCAGCGCCATCCGGGCCAACGTCTGCCACCGGTCCTCGCGGGGCAGCAGCGAGATCTTCGACAACAGCGAATCGACCCGGAACCGGTCGGAGAGCACGAAGTAGACCGAGGCCACCTCGCCCACGTCGCGCCCGGAGGCGGCCGCGGTCTCCACCACGTCGAGCAGACCGAAGCTGTACATCAGACGGGTGCTCTGCTCGGCCAGCTCACGTGGCAGGCCACGCTCGGTCATCGCGTCGATGTGCGCCGCGATCGCCTCCCGTTCGGTGCCGTAGAACAGCGTCTCCAGCTGCGGCAGCAACCGGGCCACCCCGGCACGCAGCCGATCGATCTCGGCGCGCACGTCGATCGGCGACCGGCGGTTGGTCACCAGCCACCGCACCGCCCGGTCGAGCAGCCGTCGGGTGTCCAGGTAGACGTCGGTCTGCAACTCCGGGTCGACCTTGTTGTCCAGCGCCTCGACCGCGTCCCAGAGCGCACGCAGCCCGAAGACCTCACGGACCACCACGTACGCCCGGATCACGTCCGCGGCCGGGGCCGCGGTCTCCTCGACCACCCGGAAGATGAACGAGATGCCACCCCGGTTGACCGCCTCGTTGACAAGTACGGTGGTCACGATGTCGCGGCGCAGCCGGTGCCGGCCCATCCGCTCGGCGAACCGCTCACGCATCGGCGTCGGGAAGTAGTTGACCAACACCTCGTTGGTCCACTCCTCGTCGGCCAACCCGTCGGTGAGGGTCTCCTTCTCCAAGGCGATCTTCACGTACGCGAGCAGCACCGCGAACTCCGGAGCGGTCAGCCCCGACTCGGTGCGTACCGCCAGTTCCTCGTCCGACGGCAGCGCCTCCAGCGCCCGGTTCAACGTGCCGGACCGCTCCAGCTCGGTGATCATCCGGCGGTGCACCGGCAACAGTGAGGCGGCCTGCGCCTGCGAGTTGTTGATCGCCCGGGCCTGGTCGTAGTTGTCCCGCAACACCAGCTGGCCGACCTCGTCGGTCATCGCGGCGAGCAGCTCGTCCCGCTCGGGAACTGTCAGTTCGCCGTCGGCGACCGCGGTGTTCAACAGGATCTTGATGTTCACCTCGTGGTCGGAGCAGTCCACCCCGGCCGCGTTGTCGATGAAGTCGGTGTAGATCCGACCGCCCGTCTGGGCGTACTCGATCCGGCCGTGCTGGGTGAAGCCCAGGTTGCCGCCCTCGCCGACCACCCGGCAGCGCAGGTCCTTGCCGTTGACCCGGATGGCGTCGTTGGACTTGTCGCCCACCTCGGCGTTGCTCTGCGTGGACGCCTTGACGTAGGTGCCGATGCCGCCGTTCCAGAACAGATCCACAGGTGCGGTGAGGATCGCCTTCATCAGCTCCTGCGGGCTCATCTGCTCGACGTCGTCGTCCAGCCCGAGCACCGCGCGCACCTGCGGCGAGATCGGCACCGACTTCGCCGTACGCGAGTAGACCCCACCGCCGGCCGAGATCAGCTCGGCGTTGTAATCCTCCCAGGTCGAACGGGCCAGCGCGAACAGCCGCTTCCGCTCGACGTACGACGACGCCGCGTCCGGATCCGGGTCCAGGAAGATGTGCCGGTGGTCGAAGGCGGCCACCAACCGGATGTGCTCCGACAGCAACATGCCGTTACCGAACACGTCACCGGACATGTCGCCGACACCGACCACTGTGAAGTCCTGGCTCTGGGTGTCGTGGCCCAGCTCGCGGAAGTGCCGCTTGACCGACTCCCAGGCGCCCCGGGCGGTGATGCCCATCTTCTTGTGGTCGTACCCGGCCGAGCCACCCGAGGCGAAGGCGTCACCCAGCCAGAACTTGTGCGCGACGGAGACCTCGTTGGCGATGTCGGAGAAGGTCGCCGTGCCCTTGTCTGCCGCCACCACCATGTACGGGTCGTCGCCGTCGTGCCGAACCACGTCGTCGGGCGGCACGATCTCACCGGCCACGATGTTGTCGGTGACGTCGAGCAGGGCGCCGACGAACTCCTTGTAGCAGGCCACCGCCTCGTCGCGGTCGCCCGGCTTCTGCTTGAGCACGAAGCCGCCCTTGGCACCCACCGGCACGATCACGGCGTTCTTCACCATCTGCGCCTTGACCAGGCCGAGCACCTCGGTGCGGAAGTCCTCCCGCCGGTCCGACCAGCGCAGACCACCACGGGCCACCGGGCCGTACCGCAGGTGCACGCCCTCGAAGCGCGGCGAGTACACGAAGACCTCGAACTTCGGCCGGGGCGCGGGCAGGTCCGGGATCGCCTGCGGGTCCAGCTTGAACGCCACGTACGCCTTCGGACGCCCGCTGCCCGGCTTCTGGTAGAAGCTGGTCCGCAGGGTGGCCTGGATCAGCGTCAGGTAGGCCCGCAGGATCCGGTCCTGGTCGAGGCTTGCCACGTCGTCCAGGGCGGAGGTCAGCTCGGCGACCAGCTCCGCGCTGCGCTGCTCGCGCTGCTCGGTGGTGAGCGTGCCCGGCTCGAACCGGGTCTCGAAGAGCTGCACCAGCAGCCGGGCGAGATGCGGGTACGCGATGAACGTCGACTCCATGTAGTCCTGGGAGAAGACGGTGCCGGTCTGCCGCAGGTACTTCGCGTACGCCCGCAGCACCACGACCTGCCGCCAGGTGAGCCCGGCGTGCAGCACCAGCTCGTTGAAGCCGTCCACCTCGGCCTCGCCCCGCCACGCCGCCGCGAAGGCGTTCTCCACGTGCGGGCGCACCTCGGCCAGGTCCTGGTGGCCCTCGGGCAGTCGCAGCCCGAAGTCGTACAGCCAGATCCGGCCGTCGACGCGTTCCACCTCGTACGGGTGCTCGTCGACCACCCGTACGCCGAGGGAGTGCAGCACCGGCAGCACCGCCGAGAGCATCATCGGCTCGCCGTACCGGTAGACCTTGAACCGGACGTCCATCGACTCGTCGACGTCCGCTCCCCGGGCGACCGCACGCGGCAGCGGCTGCTTGCGGAACAGGTGCATCTCCAGCTGGCCGGGCTCCTCCAGCAGCTCCAGCTTCGCCAGATCCTTCATCGCCTCGTACGGCGTGTGCCCGTCCTTGTAGCCCTCCGGGAACGCGTCGGCGTACCTGACGAACAGGTGCTTGGCCTGCTCGTCACCGAGCTTGCGCTCCAACACCAGCCGATAGTCGTCGTCCCACAGCCGGGTGGCGTCGGCCAGTTCCTCGGCCAGCAGGTCGGCGTCGATCTCCCCGGGCGGGTTGCCCGGGTCGGTACGCACGATGAAGTGCACCCGAGCCAGCATCGACTCGGTGACCCGGGTGGTGTAGTCCACCCCGACACCGTTGAGTTCGCGCAGCAGGATGTCCTGCATGCGCAGCCGGTTCTGCGTGGTGAACCGGTCCCGGGGCAGGTAGATCAGGCAGGAGATGAACCGCCCGTACGCGTCGCGGCGCAGGAACACCCGCAGCTGCCGGCGACCGGCCATCCGCAGCACACCGATCACCGCGTGGTACAGGTCGTCGGTCTTGATCTGGAACAGCTCGTCGCGCGGGTACGTCTCCAGGATCTGGAGCAGGTCCTTGCCGGAGTGGCTGCGCTGGCTCAGGCCGGAGCGGTCCAGCACCTCGGCGACCTTACGGCGGACCACCGGCAGTTCCTGCACGCTGGTCCGGTACGCGGCGGTGGAGAACAGGCCCAGGAACCGCCGCTCCCCCACCACCTCGCCGTTGTCGTCGAAGATCTTGAAACCGATGTAGTCCAGGTACGCCGAGCGGTGCACGGTGGCCCGCGAGTTCGCCTTCGTGATGATCAGCAGGCGTTTCTCGGTGACCTTCTCGTGTGCCTCCTGGGTCATCGACGACAGCGCCCGCGCCTCCGGCGAGTCCTGCCGCAGGATGCCCAGCCCGGTGCCGAGCACGGCCTCCAGGGCCGGCCCGCCCTTGTCCGAGTCCGGCACCAACCGGTACTCCCGGTACCCCAGGAAGGTGAAGTGGTCGTGCGCCAGCCAGCGCAGCAACTCCACCGAGTCGGTGATGTCCTTCTCCGGCACCGGTGGCCGGTTGTCGCTGGTCCGCGCGGCGGCCAGGTCGTCGGCGAGGGAGAGGGCCTGCTGGCGCATCTTCGGCCAGTCCTCGACGGCCTCCCGCACATCGGTCAGCACCCGCTGCAACTCGCGGCGCAGCTTGTCCCGCTCCGCCGGATCACGGACCGGGTCGACCTCGATGTGCATCCAGCTCTCGACCAGGTCACCGGCGATCGCGTCGTCCGGTTCCACGTCGGCGGCCACCTCGATCAGCCGGCCCAGCGGCTCACGGCGCACCACCACCAGCGGGTGCACCAGCAGGTGCACGTCCAGGTGGTGGCTGTTGAGCAGCGCGGTCACCGAGTCGACCAGGAACGGCATGTCGTCGGTGACGATCTCGATGACGCTGTGGTGCTGCTCCGCATCGGGTGAGTGGATCCGCAGCTTCAGCTCGCCCGGCACCCGCTGCTCGGCCAACTCCCGGTGCGCCCGGGCGGCTTCGAGCATCTCCTCGGCGGTGAAGCCGATCAGCTCCTCGTCCGGCGCGAACCGCCAGAAACGCCCCACCAGGGTCGCCGCGTCATGGTCGTCGCCGGCCAGTGCGACCGCCTGCGCCACCAGTCGCTCGGCGTTGGGTACCGGCTCGTCGAGCTCGGCGTCCTCCACGTCGCCTGCCAACGCCTCTGGTGGCAGACCCAAGTCGTAGAGGGTGTCGATACTCGAACCGGTCATGCCGGTCGTTCCTGAATCGAGGCGGCCGTAGCCGTCTCCGTCGGTTGCCGTGTCGAAGCTGTCGTCCCGGCTGGTGTCAGCCTGCCGGAGGTCGGGTCCCGGTTTGATCGCCGGACGCCGGTCCATCGGTGCCACTCCCCTCGACCCACCGCGTTGTGGGTCACTCTTCCGCCAAGCCTAGGCCGACCGACCGGTTCATCCGTCGGCGGACCTATGACCGGCCTTCCGGATCTCGGACGGTCGTCCTTTCACCCGTTGCGGTACGAGGTTCGGCCGGGTCAGGAGTACCCCAGCTCATGTTGTTCATCACATCGTCACCGGCCTGTCTTTTCGCCAGACCCCGGCCGACCGGGTCAGTGCGGGCTGCCCGGACGTACTACCGTGCAGTGCAGCCTGACCAGGAGGAACCAGCGCTGATGCACCGCTCGCACCGACAACGCCACAATTGGTCACGTCTCGCCGCCATGGTCGCCGGTCTCGTCGCCTCGGCCGGCCTGGTCGCCTGCTCCGGCGAGGACGGCCCGGAACGCACCGTCGACGCCTTCCTCAACGGGTGGCGTACCGGCGACCTGAACACGATCGGCTTCGTCGACCCGACCGGCGCGAAGGTGCCCGCCGCCACCGTCGCCCAGGAGATCCGGGAGCTGTCCGGCGAGTTGGTCGACGCCCCGCTCACGCTGACCCGGCAGGGCGACCCGTCAGTGGTCCAGGCCACCGCCACCGCGACGGTGCGGTTGGAGTGGACGCTGCCGGACGAGACGAGCTGGGCGTACGACCGGCCGGTGCGACTCACCCAGGGTCGCGACGACCAGTGGCAGGTGATCTGGGAGCCACAGATCGTCCAGGAGCAGCTCACCCGCGGTGACCGACTGGGACTGCAACGGGTGCGGGCCCCCCGGGCCACCGTGCTCGACGCCGCCGGCGAACCGATCGTGGCGCCGCGCGACGTGGTCCGGGTCGGGCTGCAACCCAGCGAGGTCACCGACGTCAAGGCCATGACCCGCGAGCTGGACGCCGCCTTCCGCGCGATCCGCCCGGCGATCACCCCGCCCGTGGACCTGTCGGATCTGCCCAAGCGGCTGAACGAGGCGAAACCGGACGCGTTCGTCGAGGTGGTCACCCTGCGCGACGAGGCGTACCGGCAGATCCGGTCACGGATCTACGACCTGCCCGGGACGAAGTTCCAGAGCGACAAGCTCGACCTCGCACCGACCCGGGAGTTCGCCCGGGCGGTGCTCGGCACGGTCGACCCCGCGCACGCCGAAGACCTGGCCAAAAACCCCGACCGGTACGCCCCCGGCGACCTGGTCGGCCACGGCGGATTGCAGGGCCGCTGGGACGAACACCTGCGCGGCGCACCCGGGCTCACCGTGATCATCAAGCGGCCGCTGCAGGACGGGACGCTGGAGCCCACCGGCACCGAGGTGTTCCAACGCGAGCCGCAGCCCGGCAAGCCCGTCAGGACGACCCTCGACGTCGCCACCCAGAAGGCGGCCGACCAGGCGCTACGAGCCGAGCGACGCCGCTCCGCCCTGGTCGCCGTACGAATCAGCGACGGCGCGGTCCTGGCCGCCGCCAACGGCCCCGGCGCCGCGGGAGAGAACCTGGCCTTCACCGCGCAGGTGCCGCCGGGCTCCACGTTCAAGATGGTCAGCGCCCTCGGCCTGGTCGAACGCGACGCGGTCACCCCGGACACCGACGTGGACTGCCCGAAGACCCTCGTCGTCGACGGCCGCTCGTTCAAGAACTCCAACAACTTCGAGCTCGGCGAGGTGCCGTTCCGCACCAACTTCGCCAAGTCCTGCAACACGGCCTTCGCCGCCCTGGCCCCGCAACTCGGTGCCGACGGGCTCGCCGCCACCGGCCGGAACCTCGGCCTGGAAGGCCAGTGGCAGGTGGGCCTCGACGCGTTCACCGGAAAGGTGTCGGCCGGCGGTGGTGCCACCGAGCAGGCTGCCGCCGCGATCGGGCAGGGCACCACGGTGGTCAGCCCGCTGGCCATGGCGGCGGCGACCGCGGCAGTGGCCAAGGGCGCCTTCACTCCGCCCAAGCTGGTCCTCGACCCGGCACCGGAGCCGGCCGGCGAGCCCGGCCCGGAGCTGAAGCCCGAGGCGGTCACGGCCGTCCGCGAGATGATGCGAGCGGTGATCACCGACGGCACCGGGACGGCCCTGAAGGACGTACCGGGCGAGCCGGTGCACGGCAAGACCGGCACCGCCGAGTACGACAACAACCCGAAGAACACGCACGCCTGGTTCATCGGCTGGCAGGGCGACATCGCCTTCGCCGTCTTCGTCGAGAAGGGCGGCTCCGGCAGCGCCACCGCCGTCCCCATCGCCGAACGCTTCCTACGCGCCCTCCCCTGACCACCGAACGCTGCCCGCTGTCCTGATCGCCGAGCGGCGCTGTCCTGATCGCCGAGCGGCGCTGTCCTGATCAACTCCGTTACGGCGGAATGGCGTGATCAAAGCACCCGGATCACCGCCATTCCGCCGTAACGGTGTCGATCATCGGGTTCACCGCCCTGACCGGCTCCGCCACCGATCTCATCCGGCTCGGCCGGGTCATCCCCGCCGTCGGCCGGGGCGACCAGCCAAGACAACCCGGCCAGCCGGGCCCGACGGCCGGAGGATCCGGGTCGGCCAAGGCAACCCGGTTAGCCGGGACCGTCGGCCGAAGCAGCCCGATCAGCCAAGACAACCGGACCAGCCGGGCCCGTCGGCCGGAGCAGCCCGATCAGCCAAGACCAGCTGGTCAGGCAGGACCGTCGGCCGGGGCATCCGGGTCGGCCAGGCAGCCGGGTCAGGCGGGTCCGTCGGCCGGGGCATCCGGGTCGGTCGAGCTGGCGAGGGCGGCAGGCGGCTCGGCGACCACCGGGCGCAGACCACCGGCCGCGTGCAGATCACCAATCGGATCGGCGGCCACCAGACGCAGACCACCGGCCACGCGCGGACCATCAGTCGAATCCGTGGCCACCGGGCGCGGACCGTCCGCAGCCGGCCCGGCCTGGTCGTCCACCGCCGTCCGGCGCAAGGACACCGGACCAGCCGACCCCTCCTCCGCCGCTGACCGACGCAAGGACCCCGGGCCGGCGGAGAAGTCGGTGTCGCGTCGATCCGGCGCAGCGACAGCGCCCGCCGCACGTACGGCCTCGTCCGCACGGTCACCAAGATCCCCACGGTCGGCCAGATCCGCAGCGTCGGCGAGATAGGCGCGCCCATCCAGGTCCCCAAGGGCAACCAGATCCCCACGAGCGCCCAGATCTGCGCGGTCAGCCAGATCCGCGCGATCGGCCAGATCCGCGCGATCGGCCAGATCCGCGCGATCGGCCAGGTCCGGGTGGGCGCTCAGGCCTGCACGGTCGGCTCGGCCCGACGCGCGGTCGGCGGTCCGGCGGGGAGCGGGTGCCGTCCGGTCGGTGCTCGACCGGGTCAGCAACGGCGCGGGCGCGGTGACCGGGCGCAGACCCGCCACCACGGTGTTGACGATCTCGGCGGCGTACGCGCCGTCCCGGTCGTAGTCGGGGTCGAAAACGGTCAACTCGACGCCGAGGCAGTGCGGGGTGTCGACCAGGCCAGCGAGGAGGATCTCCAGCTCGGCGAAGGCGATGCCGCCCGCGTCGGGAGCGTCGACCGCCGGCATCACGGCCGGATCGAGTACGTCCACATCGACGTGCACCCAGTAGCCGACGCAGTCGGCCAGTTGCTCGTGCGCCCACTGGGCGGTCCGCGCCGCGCCCTCGGCACGCAGCGCCGGCACCGGACGGGTGACGATCCCGGCGGCCTGAAGGTCGAGCCGGTACTCGTCCTGGGCCCGGATGCCGAGCACCACCACGTCGATGTCGCGAAAATAGGGGCG
The DNA here is from genome assembly GCF_002879555.1 of Verrucosispora sp. ts21. Taxonomy (NCBI): domain Bacteria; kingdom Bacillati; phylum Actinomycetota; class Actinomycetes; order Micromonosporales; family Micromonosporaceae; genus Micromonospora; species Verrucosispora sp. ts21. The sequence continues at coordinate 68,483 of NZ_PNOZ01000032.1, forward strand.
TCGCCCCTCGATGGCCGCCAGGTCGGCCTGCCCCCGCCCGGTGACCAGGGCGAGGCTCTCACCGGCTGCCGCCCCGACGTAGGAGGCGTTGCCGGGGTGCCGGAAGTCGGAGTGGCCGTCCACGTAGATCAGGCCGATCCGGCCGCCGACCTCCTCGCCGAGGCGGTGCATGGCCAGTGCCGAACCGAGCAGGATCGAACAGTCGCCGCCAAGGACCAGCGGGAACTCGCCCCGGTCGATGATCGCGCCGACCCGGTCGGCAAGCGCCGCCGAGTAGTCGGCGATCTCCCGCGCGTGGCACACCCCGTCGCCCGGTCGCCAGTCACCGGCGTCGTAGCGCGGCGAGGTCAGGCAGCCGGCGTCGCGGGCCCGTAGCCGGGGCAGCAGGCCCTGGTCACGTAGCGCGCCCGGCGCCTTCCCGCAGCCCGGGACCGAGGTGACCGTGGGTGGGCGCAGGCCGAGGTTGCTCGGCGCATCGAGGACGGCGATCCGGCGCATCATGGGCCGCTGTCGTTCACGACTGCGGGGCTCGCAAGCTCACTCCTCGCGCTCACCAGACCCACCTTTCGTTCACGACTGCGGGGCTCGCAAGCTCACTCCTCGCGCTCACCAGACCCACCTTTCGTTCACGACTGCGGGGCTCGCAAGCTCACTCCTCGCGCTCACCAGACCCACCTTTCGTTCACGACTGCGGGGCTCGCAAGCTCACTCCTCGCGCTCACCTGGGCTCCCGTCCTTGTGGGTGTCGGGGCGGGCCGGCGTGTGCCGGCCCGCGCTGGCGGTGGCGGTGGCTGGAGGGTCAGAACAGGGCGCTGGCCAGGGCTCGACGGGCCGAGGCGACCGTCGGGTCTTCCGGGCCGGCGATGGTGAACAGGCCGACCAGGTGCTGGCGTACCTTTTCCCGGTCTTCACCGGCGGTGCGCCGGACCAGCCCGACGAGACGCTGGTATGCCTGCTCGGCCTGGCCGCTGAGCACCTCGATGTCGGCGGCCAGCAGCTGGGCGTCGACATCGTCGGGGCTGGCCGCCGCGGCGGCGAGCGCGGTCTGCGGGTCGGCGCCGGAGACCCGGCGGGCGAGACCGACCTGGGCCAGGCCCGCCTCCGCCGCAGCGTCGTTCGGGGTCTCGGCCAGGATCTTGCGGTACGCCTGCTCGGCGGCGTCCAGGTCGCCGTCCATCAGGGCGTCGTCGGCCGCGTCGAGTCGGGGGTCCTCCGGCTCGGCCACGGAGACGCCGCCGGCCTTCAGGACCGCCTGGATCCACTGGCGCAACTGCGGCTCGGGCACCACACCCGGGAAGGCGTCGACCGGCCGTCCGCCGACGATCGCGTACGTGGTCGGCAGCGCCTGAAGCTGGAACATCTGCGCGAGCCGGGGCTGCTGCTGCACGTCGACCCGGGCCAGGAGCCACGTGCCGCCCCCCTCGGCGGCCAGCCGCTCCAGCACCGGCGCGAACTGGTCGCTCTCCGGATAGCCGGCGGCCCCGAAGAAGACCACGACCGGTGTGGTGAGCGAACGTTCGAGCACTGCGGACTGGATGTTCGCCTCGGTCACGTCGATGACGGCCGCCCCACCGACGGAACCACCGGGTGCGGCGGCGGGGGGACCGGCCTGTGCCGGGGCGGGGCTGGGGGCGGGGGTGCGCAGCGCGCTGAGGTCGACCGCGCCGCGGGTAAAGATCGACGAGGTGATCCGTGGGTCGCTCATGGTTACCTAGTCTCGCACGCGAGGCGCGGAACTCAGATCAACCGTGGCCGGAGACAGTTGCCACTGTCACCCCTGCCCAGCCGCACTTTTCGAGCCTGGGTCAGAACCGGGCAGGCTCGCGGTAAACGCCCCATTCCGCCCGCAGCGCGTCACAGATCTCGCCGAGGGTGGCTTCGGCGCGTACGGCGTCGAGCATCGCGGGGATCATGTTCTCCCCGGTACGGCTCACCGCCACCATCTTCTCCACCGCCGCGCGCACCGCCGCGTCGTCCCGGCCGGTCTTGCGTTCGGCCAGCGCCCGGCGCTGCTCCACCTCCACCTCGTGCGAGATGCGCAGGATCTCCAGGTCCTTGGCGATCGTGCCGGTGTGGCAGTTGACGCCGACGATCTTCTTGTCGCCCTTCTCCAGCGCCTGCTGGTAGACGAACGCCGACTCGGCGATGTGCCCGGTGAACCAGCCGTCCTCGATGCCGCGCAGGATGCCGGAGGTCATCGGGCCGATGGCGTGCGGACCCTCGCCGCCCAGCGCCCGGATCCGGGCGAAGATCTCCTCCGCCTCGGCCTCGATCCGGTCGGTGAGCGCCTCGACGTACCACGATCCGCCGAGCGGGTCGGCCACGTTCGTCACCCCGGTCTCCTCCATCAGCACCTGCTGGGTACGCAGGGCGATCTCGGCGGATTCGTCGGTGGGCAGGGCGAGCGTCTCGTCGAGTGCGTTGGTGTGCAGCGAGTTGGTGCCGCCGAGCACCGCGGCGAGCGCCTCCACGGCGGTGCGTACGACGTTGTTGACCGGCTGTTGGGCGGTCAGCGACACCCCGGCGGTCTGCGTGTGGAACCGCAGCCAGAGTGCCTTCTCGCTGGTCGCGCCGTAGACGTCGCGCAGCCAGCGGGCCCAGATCCGGCGGGCGGCGCGGAACTTGGCGATCTCCTCGAAGAAGTCGACGTGCGAGTCGAAGAAGAAGCTCAGCCCCGGGGCGAAGACGTTGACGTCAAGCCCGCGCGAGAGGCCCAGCTCGACATAGCCGAAACCGTCGGCGAGGGTGTACGCCAACTCCTGCGCGGCGGTCGAGCCGGCCTCGCGGATGTGGTAGCCGGAGACCGACAGCGGCTTGTAGCGCGGGATCTCGGTCGCGCAGTACTCCATCAGGTCACCGATCAGGCGCAGGTGCGGCTCGGGGTCGAACAGCCACTCCTTCTGCGCGATGTACTCCTTGAAGATGTCGGTCTGCAACGTACCGTCGAGTGTGGACAGATCGGCGCCCTGCCGCTCGGCGGCGACCAGGTACATGCAGAACACCGGCACCGCCGGCCCGGAGATCGTCATGCTGGTGGTGACCGCGGCCAGGTCGATGCCGTCGAAGAGCACCTCCATGTCGGTGGCGCTGTCCACCGCCACCCCGCAGTGGCCGACCTCGCCGAGCGACTGCGGGTCGTCGGAGTCGCGGCCCATCAGGGTGGGCATGTCGAAGGCGACCGACAGGCCACCGCCACCGGCGCCGAGGATCATCTTGTAGCGCTCGTTGGTCTGCCGGGCGTTACCGAACCCGGCGAACTGCCGGATGGTCCAGGTCCGTCCCCGATAGCCGGTCGGATACAAACCCCGGGTGTACGGGAACTCGCCCGGCCAGCCGATCCGGTCGAACCCCGGGTACGCGACCCCCTCCGGCGGGCCGTAGACCGGCTCGACAGGGATCCCGGAGAGTGTGGTGAAGTCCGCGTCCCGCTTGCGCGCGGCGTCGTAGCGGGCCTGCCAGCGGGCCCGTCCGGCAGCGATCTCGTCGGCGTTCATCTCCGGGCTCCTCCTCGAGTCCTTGAAGACTGCACGTCGAGTGTAGAACTCTTCCTGAACGATCGATAAGGAAGTTCGTACCGGACGGTAACCGCACGCTCAGCTCGCGGGACCCCCGATGGCCACGTCGTCCACCCGAATGTTGATCTCGTCGACCCGCAGCCCGTACGCCTCGATCGCCCGGGTCACCGCGGCCCGCACCGCCGTGCTCACCTCGGGCACCGGATGCCCCGCGTCGGTCACGATGACCAGGTTGACCACGGCCGCACCATTTGTGACGTGCGCCGAGCAGCCCCGACGGGCGTCACCCACCTGGTCGAGCCCCACCCGATCGAGCACCGCGTTGAAGAACCGGGCGATGTCCCCGCCCAACTCGACCACACCCGGCACCGACTTCGTCGCGGCCACCGCGATCTTCTCCACCACCTCGTCCGAGATGTCCGTACGACCGCCAGCCATCGCATCCGGCGTCATCGGCATCTCCTGCGTCATCTCGTGATCCACGCTCACTCCCCCGCACGCATCCACCACCCGCCCACCGCGAGCCGCTGCGAGCCGCTGCGAGCCTAACCGCCCCCCTCCCTCCCCAGTGGACACCTCA
>NZ_PNOZ01000033.1:0-71610 GCF_002879555.1 Verrucosispora sp. ts21
TAAGGGGTGGGGGTTAGGGGGTGGGGATTTGGGTGGTGGTGGTGAGGACGTGGTCGATCAGGCCGTAGGCGCGGGCCTGTTCGGCGGTGAACCAGCGGTCGCGGTCCCAGTCCTGCTGGATCTCGGTCAGGTCGCGCCCGCTGTGGTGGGCGATCAGTTCCTGCATGGTCCGCTTCACGTGCAGCATGTTCTCCGCCTGGATGGTGATGTCGGAGGCGGTGCCACCCATGCCGCCCGAGGGCTGGTGCATCAGGATCCGGGTGTGCGGCAGGGCGTACCGCTTGCCGGCGGTACCCGCGCAGAGCAGGAACTGGCCCATCGAGCCGGCCAGCCCGAGTGCCAGGGTCGACACGTCGTTGGGCACGAAGCGCATGGTGTCGTAGACGGCCATGCCGGCGCTGACCGAGCCGCCGGGGGAGTTGATGTACAGGCGGATGTCGCGGGTCGAGTCCTCGGCCGCGAGCAGCAGGATCTGCGCGGTGATCCGGTTGGCGGCCTCGTCGGTCACCTCGCTGCCGAGGAAGACGATCCGTTCCCGCAGCAGCCGCTCGAACACCTGGTCGCCGAAGGTTCGCTGCCCGTCGTCCAGCATGGTGATCATCTCGTCCACCTCTCCCGTTGCCGGTGGGCGAGACGACCGCCCGGGAACCGGCACCGTCACAAGGCTGGACCAGCCCAGGACCCGGCTCCCAGTGGTTCTGCCCGGGGCAGATTCGCCCTCGGCAGAACCACCTAGCGCTGGGCGAGGTCGCGCGACGAGCGGAGCAGTGGGGTGAGTACGCCGGGAACGAGGTGACCTGCGGGTCGTCGCCCAAGCCGGGAGGTGTTCCGGGGTCGGCTGTCGGGGCGGGAGGGCGTACGCAGCAACCGGACCGCCAGCGCGGCGGACCGCAGCCGTCGGGCTCGGCGCAGCGCGCTGCCGCTGGGCCTGGTGACCGTTGCCGGGCGACGCAGCGCACCGCGGGCGACCACTCGACCGGGCTGTTCCGCCTCGGTGTCGAGTGGATCGGTGAACACCGTGATCCGCAGGCCCCCACTGACGCCGCCCACGGGTGTGAACCCGCCGAACGACAACCCGGCGAGTTCGTTCCCGATGGCGCCGGCAAGCCCACCGCTGGCGCCCGTGAGCCCACCGATGGTGCCCGCGAGCCCACCGATGGTGCCTGCCAGCCCGCCGGTGGCGTCGAGCCCACCCGTCGAGGCGGCATGGGATCCGACCGCGCCGAGTCGGGCGATCGGGCTCGGGGTGCCGCCGGAGGCGGACCGGGTGGACGAGATCACCGAGCCGCCGGCGTGCCGGCTGGGAGGCGGTTGGCTGCCCAGCGGCGCGGTACCCAGCGGGGTGGAGGGCATCCGGCGTTCGACCCGGCGCAGGTCGTCGCGTACCGCTTCGAGAAGGTCGGAGAGGTAGAGGCCGAGCGCGCGGCAGACGGCCGCGAGCACCTCGGACGACGCCTCCTTGCGCCCCCGTTCCACCTCGGACAGGTAGGGCACGGAGACTCCGGCGGCCCGGGCGACCTCACGTAGCGTCAGGCCCTGGCGCTGGCGTTCCCGGCGCAGCACCGCGCCGATCACCCGTCGTAGCAACGACATGCGGGCCTCACTCTCGCCGGTCCTGCGCTGACCCACCCATCATGCCCGGCCGGCGTCGCCGACGCCGTCCCGCTCGCCCGCCTGCGCCGCCCTACCGACCTGCACTGCGTACCCGCAGAGCAGGTGCTTGGGAACCTCGGCGTGCGGATTGCCGACCAAGGGCTATGTTGTGCTCGTGCAGGCGACGGAGGCGGGGCAGGTCCCGCGGTGATCCATTTTCCCGCGCAGCGGCGTGGCCCGCTGAGCGCGTTGAGCCTACGGTTGGCCGCCGCCGTCGGGCTGGTGTTGATCGTGGTCGCGGCGGTCTATCTCGAACGGGACCAGTACCGCGACATCAACGATGACGGCCTGACCCTGTTGGACTGCTTTTACTACGCGGTGGTCTCGTTGTCGACCACCGGCTACGGCGACATCGTGCCGGCCTCCCAGAGCGCTCGGCTGGTGAACGTCCTGCTGATCACCCCGGCCCGGGTGCTGTTCCTGATCATCCTGGTCGGCACCACCCTGGAGGTGCTGACCGAGCAGTACCGGACCGGACGTCGCCTGCACCGGTGGGAGAGGAAATTGAAGGACCACGTCATCATCTGCGGCTACGGCACCAAGGGTCGCAGCGCCATCTCGGCGCTCCAGGAGAACGGGCTCGACAAGTCCCGGATCGTCGTGGTGGAGCGCAGCGGGGCGGCGTTGCGGCAGGCCACCTCGAACGGGTTGGTGGCGATCGAAGGCTCGGCGACCCGGTCCTCGGTGCTCAACCAGGCCCATGTGCGGACCGCCAAAGCGGTGATCATCGCGACCGACAGCGATGACGCCTCGGTGCTTGTGGCGTTGACCGTACGCCAGCTCACCGCCGGTCAGGTGCGGATCATCGCCGCCGCCCGGGAGGCGGAGAACGCTCCGCTGCTCAAGCAGAGCGGCGCACACCACGTGATCGTCTCCTCGGCCACCGCCGGTCGGCTGCTCGGGCTGTCCACGTCCGCGCCACCGCTGATCGACGTGGTGGAGGATCTGCTGACTCCCGGTCAGGGCATGGCGCTGGCGATGCGGTCGGCCGAGCGGCACGAGGTCGGCCGGAATCCCCGTGAGCTGGAATCGCTTGTGATCGCGCTGGTCCGGCGCGGCAAGGTGGTCACCCTGGCGGATCAGGCGGGCGCGGTCGTCGAGACCGGCGACATGCTTGTCCACGTACGCGACGACCGGCCCACCGCCAACACCCTGTCCTGACCCGGCGGGGCCGCCGCACGCAGAAGCGGGGCGTTCCGAGAGGAACGCCCCGCTCTTCGCTGCGGTCGTCAGCCGACGATGGTCCAGGTGTCGCCGCTGCCCAACAGGCCGGCGAGCTGCTGCTCGGGGGTCTCGGTGACGCTCGCCTTCGCCTCGGCGACCTGTGCCTGCACCACACTGTCGTAGGACGGCCGGGCCACCGAGCGGAACACCCCGATCGGGGTGTTGCGCAGGTCGAAGCCGGGCAGCCGGGACAGCGCGAACGCGTACGCCGGGTCGGCGACGCCCGCGTCGTGCACGACGATCTCCTCGGTCGGGGTGTTCGCGGTCTCGCGGACCTCCAGACCGAAACCACCCGGCGGGTGTACGACGCAGAACTGCCCGTCCTTGCCGAAGGTGATCGGCTGGCCGTGCTCCAGGCGGATCAGGTGGTCGTCCCGGATGCCCGGGTCCTTGAGCTGGTCGAACGCCCCGTCGTTGAAGATGTTGCAGTTCTGGTAGATCTCCACGAACGCCGAGCCCTCGTGCTCGGCGGCGGCGCGCAGCACCGACTGGAGGTGCTTGCGGTCGGAGTCGATGGTCCGGCCGACGAAGGTGGCCTCCGCGCCCAGCGCCAGCGAGATCGGGTTGAACGGCGCGTCCGCCGAGCCGACCGGAGTCGACTTGGTGATCTTGCCGACCTCGGAGGTCGGGCTGTACTGCCCCTTGGTCAGGCCGTAGATCCGGTTGTTGAACAGCAGGATCTTGAGGTTGACGTTGCGGCGCAGCGCGTGGATCAGGTGGTTGCCGCCGATGGAGAGCGCGTCACCGTCACCGGTCACCACCCAGACCGACAGGTCCGGACGGGAGACCGACAGGCCGGTGGCGATCGCCGGGGCCCGGCCGTGGATCGAGTGCATGCCGTACGTGTTCATGTAGTACGGGAACCGCGACGAGCAGCCGATGCCCGAGACGAAGACGATGTTCTCCCGGGGGATGTTCAGCTCCGGCATGAACTGCTGGACGGCCGCGAGGATCGCGTAGTCACCGCAGCCGGGGCACCAGCGCACCTCCTGGTCGGACTTGAAGTCCTTGGCGGTGAGCTTGAGGGCGACGGGCTCAGACATTCTTCAGGACCTCTTCCAGCATCGTCTCCAGCTCGGCGGCGGTGAACGGCAGGCCGCGGACCTGGTTGTAGCCGATCGCGTCGACCAGGTAGCGCGCCCGGATCACGTGGGCCAGCTGGCCGAGGTTCATCTCGGGGATGACCACCCGGTCGTAGGAGCGCAGCACCGCCCCCAGGTTCGCCGGCATCGGCGCGAGGTGTCGCAGGTGCGCCTGCGCGACCGGCAGTCCGCGCTGGCGCAGGGCCCGGCAGGCGGCGCCGATCGGGCCGTACGTCGAGCCCCAGCCGAGCACCAGCACCCGGGCGTCGCCGTCCGGATCCTCCACCTCGACGTCCGGCACCGGGATGGTCTCGATCCGGGCGGCCCGGGTACGCACCATGAAGTCGTGGTTGGCCGGGTCGTACGAGATGTCGCCGGTCTTGTCGGCCTTCTCCAGACCGCCGATGCGGTGCTCCAGGCCGGGCGTGCCCGGGATGGCCCACGGCCGGGCCAGGGTCTGCGGGTCACGCAGGTACGGCAGGAAGGTGGTGCCGTCCTCGCCGTTGGGCGCGCTGGCGAACTCGACCCGCAGGTCGGGCAGCGACTCCACGTCCGGCAGCAGCCACGGCTCGGAGCCGTTGGCGACGTAGTTGTCCGACAGCAGGATCACCGGAGTGCGGTACGTCAGCGCGATCCGGGCCGCCTCAAGTGCGGCGTAGAAGCAGTCGGAGGGCGACTTCGGGGCGATCACCGCCACCGGGGCCTCACCGTGCCGACCGAACAGCGCGATGTTCAGGTCGGCCTGCTCGGTCTTGGTCGGCATGCCGGTGGACGGCCCGGCCCGCTGCACGTCGACGATGAGCAGCGGCAACTCCAGGGCCACCGCCAGCGAGATCGTCTCGCTCTTGAGGGCCACCCCCGGACCGCTGGTCGTGGTCACACCGAGCGCACCGCCGTACGACGCTCCCAGCGCGGCACCGATCGCGGCAATCTCGTCCTCGGCCTGCATGGTGGTCACGCCGAGCCGCTTGTGCTTGCTCAACTCGTGCAGGATGTCCGAGGCCGGGGTGATCGGGTACGCCCCGAGGAAGACCGGCAGCCCGGAGCGGACCCCGGCGGCGACGATGCCCAGCGACAGTGCCGCGTTGCCGGTGATGTTGCGGTAGGTGCCCGCCGGCATCTTCGCGGGCTTGACCTCGTAGCGGACGGAGAAGTCCTCGGTGGTCTCGCCGAAGTTCCAGCCGGCCTTGAAGGCGGCCACGTTCGCCGCGACCAGTTCCGGGCGCTTGGCGAACTTGCGCTCCAGGAACCGCAGGGTCGATTCGTACGGCCGGGAGTACATCCAGCTGAGCAGGCCGAGGGCGAACATGTTCTTGGCCCGTTCGGCGTCCTTCTTGGACACATCCAGCTCGGCCAGCGCGCCGATCGTCATCGAGGTCAGCGCCACCGGGTGCACGGCGTAACCGTCGAGCGTGTCGTCGTCCAGCGGGCTGCTCGCGTACCCGACCTTGGCCAGGTTGCGCTTGGTGAACTCGTCGGTGTTGACGATGATGTCCGCGCCGCGGGGCAGGTCGGTGAGGTTCGCCTTGAGCGCCGCCGGGTTCATCGCCACCAGCACGTTCGGTGCGTCGCCCGGCGTCAGGATGTCGTAGTCGGCGAAGTGCACCTGGAAGCTCGACACGCCCGGCAGGGTGCCGGCGGGCGCCCGGATCTCGGCGGGGAAGTTGGGCAGCGTGGAGATGTCGTTGCCCAACTGGGCTGTCTCCGAGGTGAACCGGTCACCGGTGAGCTGCATGCCGTCGCCGGAGTCACCGGCGAATCGGATGACCACTCGGTCCAGTTGGCGGATCTGCTTGGTCACGCCCGCACCTCGCTTCGCTGCGCGCCGCGGTGCGGCGCGTCGTCCTCACCCGAGAGCCTACGTCGAATCGACCTCGCACCTTTGCCGGAGGTCCGTTCCCTGGGACCGAAATGTGGAGGTTTATGTGGCGTCTTGCGCTGTTTCGTGCGGTCCGCGTAATCCAGATCACCACCGCGCTGCCGGTCGTGGCCCAGCCCACCGGGCGGTAGGCTGACCTGCTGTGACCGGCTATCTGGGCTCGTACGCGACGCTCGGGCTGCTGCTGCTCGTCAGCGTCCTCTTCTTGGTAGTTGCGTTCTCGGCGAACCGGGTGCTGCGGCCCGCTCGACCAGCCGATCCGCCCGGAAAGCGGGCAAGTTACGAGTGCGGTGTCGACCCGGTCGGTGGCGACTGGGCGCAGATGCAGATCCGCTACTACGTCTACGCCTACCTGTACGTTCTCTTCGCCGTCGAGGCGGTCTTCCTCTTCCCGTGGGCGCTGATCTTCGACCGTCCGGACTTCGGCCTGGTCACCGTCGTGGAGATGGCGATCTTCGTGGCCGTGCTCGCCCTCGGGCTGCTCTACGCCTGGCGCCGCCGGATCCTGCACTGGACCTGACCAGAGCGGGCTCGACCGAGCCTGCCCGCAGGCTCAGGCGAGCCCTCGTCGGCTGACCGTGGGTGGGCGGCTGCCCCGGATGCTGGCGACCATGTCCAGGACGCGCCGGGTCGGGCGTACCTGGTGGGCGCGGAAGACCCGGGCGCCCAGCCAGGCGGAGACCGCGGTGGCGGCAAGCGTGCCCTCCAGCCGCTCGTCGACCGGCAGGTCCAACGTCTCGCCGACGAAGTCCTTGTTCGACAGGGCGACCAGCAGCGGCCAACCGGTGGCGGTCAGCTCGCCGAGTCGCCGGGTGATCTCCAGCGAGTGCCGGGTGTTCTTGCCGAAGTCGTGCGCCGGGTCGATGAGGATCCCGTCCCGGCGTACGCCGAGTGACACCGCACGTTCGGCGAGCCCGGTCACCGTCGTCACCACGTCGGTCACCACGTCGGCAAAGGCGGCCCGGTGCGGGCGGGTACGCGGACTGAGCCCTCCGGCGTGCGAGCAGACCAGGCCGGCACCGGTGCGGGCGGCGACCTGGGCCAGCGCCGGGTCCGCCCCCGACCAGGTGTCGTTGAGCAGGTCCGCGCCGGCCGCGACCGCTTCCACCGCGACCTCGGCCCGCCAGGTGTCGATCGAGATCACCACGTCGGGGAAGGCGGTCCGGACGGCGGCGATGGTGTCGACGGTACGGCGGATCTCCTCGGCCACGTCGACCTCGGCACCGGGGCCGGCCTTCACCCCGCCGATGTCGACGATCTCCGCGCCCTCCTCCACGGCCCGTTCCACGGCCCGCAGGGCGCTGTCGGCGGCGAACGTCGCGCCCCGGTCGAAGAACGAGTCCGGAGTGCGGTTGACGATCGCCATCACCACCAGCTCGTCGGGGTCGAACGTGCGTCCACCGAGCCGCAGCACCCCGGACACACCGCCTCCTTCACGCCGTACGCCGCCCGGCGACCCGCCGCCGGACACCGTGACGCTATCCGGTCGCAGGTCGCAGGGCCCGTCCGGTACGGCACGCCGGGAGGGGTCGCTCTGCACCGCCGGACATGCCACGATCAGTACATGGGTCAGCTTCTGCTCCTGGTGGTCGTGGCGGTCACCGTCGCGGCGGTGGTGTTCGGCGTGACGGTCCTGGTCAACGGCCAGGATCCCGGCCTGGTGCCGGCCGAGGCGGACGGCCGTGCGGTGCCGTTGCCCGGCGACCGGCCACTGCGCGAGTCGGACGTCGGCGAGGTGCGCTTCGACACCGCGTTGCGCGGGTATCGGATGGCCCAGGTCGACCAGGCGATGCGCCGGGCGGCGTACGACATCGGGTACAAGACCGAGCTGATCGGCGTACTGGAGGCCGAGGTGACCGCGCTGCGGGAGGGACGGACGGCCGAGGCCGACGCCCTGCGCAGTGCCCGTGAGCAGTCGGCGAGCCTGGCAAGCGGCCCGGCGCCGGAGGCGACGAGCGACGGCGCGGTCGACATCGACCTCGACAAGCACGACTCCGAGCCGGATGCCACGACGGCGAAGCCGACGGACCCGGCGACCAAGGCGGACCCGGCGACCAAGGCGGACCCGGCGACTAAGGCGGACCCGGCGGCCAAGGCGGACGCAGCGGCCAAGACGGACCCGGCGGCCGAGGCGGACCCGGCGGCCGAGGCGGACCCGGCGACCAGGGCGGAGCAGGGCGACGGGGTCGCGGAGGAGGAGCCGCGCGCCTCGGCGGTGCGCGCGGAATCGCCGTGACCGACCCCGACGCGGCGGACGAGCTTCGCGAGGCGGCCCGACGGGGTGCCGGTGAGGTCACCGCCACCGTGATCGTCAACGCCCCGGCGGAGCAGGTCTTCGCGGCGCTGCTCGCCTGGGAGCGACAGTCGGAGTGGATCCCGTTCACCACGGTGCGCGTGGTCGAGGGGGACGGCGGCGAGGGCAGCCTGGTCGAGGCGGTCACCACGCTCGGCCCGACCGTGCTGCGGGACCGGATGCGGGTCGTCCGGGTGGACGCGCCGTACGAGATCGGTGTGGTGCACTGCGGCACGCTGCTGCGCGGGCCGGGAGTGCTGCGCTGCACCCCGTTGGCGAGCGGGCGCAGCCAGGTGGTCTGGCACGAGTGGTTCCACCTGCCGGGTGGCGCGGCCGGCCGGGTGGCCTGGCCGGTGCTCTGGCCCGGCTCGAAGTTCGGTCTGACCCAGGCGCTACGACGCTTCGCCCGTCAGGTCGAGCAGGGTCGCCTGCCCTGAGAGCGTCCCACCGTTGCGCGGCCCGGCACCCCGGCACCCCAGCACCACGGCGCGCCGCCGGCTTGTCGGTGGGGGGTCCTAGCCTGGTTGCCGTGACTGAGCTGGTGATCGGGGCCGACGGGCTACCGCGCTGTGCCTGGGGCGCGGGCACTGCTGACTACGTGGTCTACCACGACGAGGAGTGGGGCCGCCCGGTCCGCGGTGACGACGCCCTGTACGAGCGGATGACGTTGGAGGCGTTCCAGTCCGGGTTGTCCTGGCTGACGATCCTGCGTAAGCGGCAGGCGTTCCGGCGGGCCTTCGACGACTTCCGGATCAGCGCGGTCGCCGGCTACGGCGAGGCCGACGTGGCAAGGCTGCTCGCCGACGCCGGCATCGTCCGCAACCGCGCCAAGATCGAAGCAGCGATCGCGAACGCGCGCGCTGCCCTGGAACTGCCCGAGGGCCTGTCCGAGCTGCTCTGGTCCTTCGCGCCGCCGCGTCGTCCCCGGCCGGCCAGCCTCGCCGAGGTGCCGGCCCTGACCGACGCCTCCACGGCGATGGCCAAGGCGCTCAAGCGGCGCGGCTTCCGGTTCGTCGGCCCAACCACGGCGTACGCGCTGATGCAGGCCACCGGGATGGTCGACGATCACGTCGCGGGCTGTCACGTCGTGTCGCCCGGTGCGGCCGTGATGGGATAGAGGCATGACGACCGACACCGCACCCCGGGTGGACGGGGCGAGCCCGGCCGACGGCACGGGCACCTGGGCGGTGCTCCTGCCCGCCGGCCGGTACGACGCCGAGCGCCTCGTGCACCACGACACGCTGGAGTTGACCGGCCTGGCGGACGTCGCCGCCCTGCCGCGCGCCGGTGACCAGGTCGCGGTGCTGGCCGACGAGCCGTTGCGGCTGGTGGCGGTGGGCCGGGTGGCCGCGCCGACCACCTGGCTTCCGGAGGATCCGGACGACCCGCAGTCCGACCGGGGGCCGCAGGCGCTTGTGGTGACGTACACCCGGCGGGCCTTCGACGAGCCGGTGCCGGCCGACACGCTCGCCCTCGGCGGCCCGGTGACCGCCCTCGACGCGGGGGCCTTCCGCGACCTGGTCGAGCGGCTCGGGCCTCCGCCGCAGCGACAGTCCTGGCTGGTCAGCCTGGATCTGCCGATCGAGGCCGACTCGCCGGCGGAGGCGGTCCGCCTGTTCTGGGCGTACGTGCAGGAGCTTGGCCCGCAGGAGCTTCCCGCCTTCGTCTCACCCTCCGGCGACGAGTTGTCGATGCAGGCGTTCGTGCTCGGCGCGGAGGCGAACCAGGATCCGGAAGAGGACGACTGACGCGCTCAGCGGCCCTCGAAGACCGGCCGCTGCTTGTTGACGAACGCCATGGTGGCCGCCCGGTGGTCGTTGGTACCGCCGCAGATCGCCTGTGCCTGCGCCTCGGCGGCCAGCGCGTCGGCAAGCGTGCCGGCGTCGGCGACGGAGAGCTGACGCTTGATCGCGCCGTACGCCACGGTCGGGCCGGCGGCGAGCCGGGCGGCGAGTTCCTGAGCGGCCGGCAGCACGCCCTCGTCGTCGTCCATCACCCGGTTGAGCAGGCCGAGCTGGCACGCCTCGTCGGCGCCGACCGGCTCGGCGAGCATCAGCAGCTCGATGGCCTTGGCGTGGCCCACCAACCGGGGCAGCGTCCACGACGCGCCGGTGTCGGCGGCGAGACCGACCTTGGCGAACGCCATCAGGAACCTGGTCGACGGCCCACCGACGCGGATGTCGGCCAGGAACGCCAGCGAGGCGCCGGCACCGGCGGCCATGCCACGAACTGCGGCCACCACCGGCTTGGGCAGGCTGGACAGCCGGGAGGCGATCGGGTTGTAGTGCGCCTGGACCGTGTCCAGGGTCTTCCCGGCACCCGATTCGAGGGTGGCCACGTGCTCGCGCAGATCCTGTCCCGCACAGAACGAGCCGCCGGCACCGGCCAGCACCACCGCCCGGCAACTGCGGTCGGCCTCCAGTTCGGCGAGGGTGTCCCGCAGGGCCTCCTTGAGCGCCACGTTCAGCGAGTTCATCGCCGACGGGCGGTTCAGGGTGAGGGTGACGACGGCATCGGTGCGGTCGACGAGCAGTTCGGTCACGTCTGGCGTTCCTTCTGTCGGATCATCCGGTTACCACCGTCGAGGCACTGCTCGACGTACCGGTCCGCCGCCGGCCGGAGCCGGGCCGCGTGCCGGTCGAAGAAGCTGGCCGCGGCGGTGCCGGGCCAGCGCTCGGGCAGCAGCGCCGGGGGCAGCTGCGGGTCTCGGAAGAGGAACGTACGCCACGCGTGCACCAACCGGAATCGGGCCGCGTACGCCTCCTCGTCGCCGCTGCGCGCGGTGATCCCGCTCAGCAGGGCGCGCTGCTCGGCGACGAACTGTTCGTAGGCCCGGCCGATCTCGGCCAGGTCCCAGGCCCGGCGGACCAGGCCCATCGCGCCGGGGGTGCTGGCGGCGTGCGCGGCGCTGAACCGCTCGAAGCGCACGCCCGCCTCGTCAAGCATCAGGTCGACGTCCTCGCCGGGCCGGGTGGCCACCCAGACCTGCTCGTCGAGCGTGCCGTAGCCGAGGTAGCGGAGGTTGGCGGCGAGGCGTTGCCGGTCCCGTCGGGCGGACGGGGCGTCGAGCACCAGCAGATCGAACCGCCCGTCCCAGGTGACCCGGCCGGTGCGGTAGATCCGGGAGGCGGCGTCGTCGAGTCGGCGGGCCGCCTTGGGTGTGATCGAATATCCGGGGCCGGACATCAGTTTGACCGGTTCCAACCAGCCTTGTCGCACCATGCGGGACACCGCGGTACGAACGGCCGGCGGCGCGATCCCGAGCGGAGCCAGGAGTTTGACCAGGGCAGCAACCGGTGCCCGGCCACCCCGGGGCCGGAGGTGGTCGCCGTACAGGTCGAATAGTGCCGACCGTGCCTGCATGACCGCACATTGTGACAGGCCATCTCGGGATAAGCTAGATGCTGTTACATCAATGCTGCTCCGGTTTGGGTCCGGCGGTGTTCATCAGGGAAAATCGTTTGTCGACGCCCCCGTGCAAGTTGCGGGAGGTCATGGCGAAGTGGCTGTGGGGCAACCCACCGACCCTGGTGTAGGTCTGAGGGGAGACAACATGGCGGCGATGAAGCCGCGGACGGGCGACGGTCCGCTGGAAGTCACCAAGGAGGGCCGGGGCATCGTCATGCGGGTCCCGCTGGAGGGTGGTGGCCGGCTCGTCGTCGAGATGACTCCCGACGAGGCGACCGCGCTCGGTGACGCGCTGAAGGCGGCAGCCGGCTGATACGAAGGTCGGTCTGGTCGGCGATGTTCGCCGCCGCGGACGGTTCGTTTCGGGTACGGCTCCAGCAGCCGTACCCAGGCCCTGAGGCACCGGCTCGACCGGTGGCTCAGGGCCTTCATACCATTTCGTGGGCAATTCGACCCGCGATCTTCTTCAGGAGGTACGGCTCCGCGTGCTCGCCATTCGTCTGATCGCCGAGCCGGACCAGCTCGACGCCGTAGCACTACCCATGCGACCGGGTGCCGCCGACGACGCATCGGCCGCACCGGTGCCCACCGCTGTGGCACTGCCCGCAGAGGTCGCCGACGAAGCTGCCGCGTTGGCTTCGATGATCGGGCTGACCGGCCGGGCCGGCGAGGCGCATCGGCAGCTGCGCCCGGGCTCTGCTCCGGCCCGACTGTTGCTGGTCGGCATCGGGGACGGCGACGAGCCGGGTTGGCGCTCCGCCGGGGCGGCACTGGCCCGAGCCGGCAAAGATGAGACCCATATCACAGTGGCGCTGCCGGCAGGTGTGTCGGCCGAGGCGGTCCGTGGTCTGGCCGAAGGGCTGCTGCTGGCCTCCTACCGCTACCGGCTGGGTGCCGACGCCGAGGCGCCCGCGCTGACCGGCGTGGACCTGGCGGTCGCCGAGCCGGAGGCCTACCAGCAGGCGCTGGAGGTGGCCCGTACCACCGCCACGATGACCCGGCTGGCCCGCGACCTCACCAACACGCCCTCCTCGGTGAAGAACCCGCAGTGGTTCGCCGACCAGGTTGCTGCCGCCGCCACCGACCTGCCCGGACTGCGGCTGCGGGTGCGCGAGCCCGAGGAGTTGGCCGCCGAGGGCTTCGGTGGAATCCTCGCCGTCGGCGGTGGCTCGGCGAGCGGTCCCCGGCTGGTCGAGCTGGACTGGCAACCGGCCGAGGCGACCACCCACGTGGTGCTCGTCGGTAAGGGCATCACCTTCGACACCGGCGGCATCTCGATCAAGCCGGTGCCGGCCATGAAGCTGATGCGCAAGGACATGGCCGGTGCGGCTGCCGTCGTGGCGGCGACCCTCGGTGCGGCGGCGCTGCGGCTGCCGGTGCGCATCACCACGCTGGCCCCGCTGGCCGAGAACATGGTCAGCGGCGCGGCGTTCCGGCCCGGCGACATCATCCGGCACTACGGCGGGCTGACCAGCGAGACGACGAACTCCGACGCGGAGGGGCGGCTGGTGCTCGCCGACGCCCTGGCGTACGCCGTCGCGGAACTCAAGCCCGACCTGCTGATCGACCTGGCCACCCTGACCGGGGCGAACGCCATCGCGCTCGGTACCCGTACCGGCGCCCTCTACAGCGACAACGACCAGCTCGCCGACGACGTGCTGGCCGCGGTCGCGGCGGCCGGCGAGGCTGCCTGGCGGATGCCGTTGCCGACCGACTACGTCGAACACCTCGGCAGCGAACTGGCCGACCTGCACAGCGCACCGACGCAGGGTGCGGGTTCCGTGCTGGCCGCGCTCTACCTGCGCGAGTTCACCGGCGAGCTGCGCGAGAAGTGGCTGCACATCGACATGTCGGCACCCTCCTGGTGCGAACGGGACGACGCGGAGCTGACCCGGGGTGCGACCGGGTGGGGCGTACGCGGCCTGCTGCGGTGGCTGGCCACGCTCCGCTGAGACCGCCGTGGCGGATCAGCAGCGGACCGCGGCCAGCAGGCCGTGCCCGACCGGCAGCAGCGCCGGGATCCAGTGCTCCGACTCCCGGATGGCCTTGACCGCCTCGCGCACCGTCACCGTCTCCGCGTCGCGGGCGGCCGGGTCACCGATCCGGCCGCCGGCCAGCGCGCCGTTGAGCACCAGCACACCGCCGGGCCGCAGCAGCCGCAGCGCGGCGTCCACGCAGGCGGTGAAGCCGGTCGCCTCGGCGTCGACGAAGACCAGGTCGTACGCGCCGTCCGCGAGCCGGGGCAGGACGTCCAGCGCCCGCCCGGTGATGATCCGGGTCCGGCCGGCGACGAAGCCCGCCTCGGTGAAGATGCGTCGGGCGATGCGCTGGTGCTCCACCTCCACGTCGATGGTGGTGAGCACACCGTCGGCGCGCATGCCACGCAGGAGCCAGACTCCGCTGACTCCGGTGCCGGTGCCGATCTCGACCACCGCGCGGGCGTTACCGGCCGCGGCGAGCAGGCGCAACGCGGCACCGGCCCCCGGGGTGACCGCGTCGAGGCCGATCTCGTTGGCCAGACTGCGCGCGGTCCGTAGCACGAGGTCCTCGGGCACGTACGACTCGGCGAAGTGCAACGCCGGGTTCGCCGAACTGCCGGAACCAGCGACCGTGGCGATGGGACACCTCCGGGCAGCGAGCGTGAAGCGGGGGGCGGGTGGGCACTGTGACTCTAGAGGCGGCCCGCCACGGGCGCAGCCGGGCACCCACCCGCGGTGACAACCGCTGACCCCATGCGGCACATCCGTGCAATCCTGGAAGCGGTATCCCGTCGACCGCACGTCCGGCGGCATCCATCGCGGATCGCGGATACCGGGGACGGACTGGGAGGCACCGAGTGACCGACGGCTGGGACTGGCGCCAGCCCGGCGCGAGCGGCGCACCGGCAGGCACGCCGGGGCCCGGACACCCGCCGGGAGGCTCACCGACGACATCGCCGTACGGCGGCCAGTCGGCTGCCTCGCCGTGGTGGTCCGACGCGCTCGCCGACCCGTGGCGTGATCCGTACGCCCCGGCGGCGGTGGTGATTCCGGCCGCGCCGATGCCGGGAACCGAGCCGGAGCCGGTGACCGATCCGGATGCGCCCCGGCACCCGAAACTACGCCAGATGCTGCTCATTCCCCTGATCACCGCGTTGCTCGCGGGCACCCTGGGCGGTGCGCTCGGCTACGCCTTCGCCGTGCGCGGAGGTGCCGTCGGGCCGGTGCTCGGTGCCGCGCCCGGTCCGGCGCCTGCGCTCGCCCAGCGCCCGCCGGAGTCACTGGCCGGGGTTGCCGAGCGGGTCCTGCCCAGCGTCGTCACCGTCCGGATGGCGGGGGTGGCCGGCATCAGCGAGGGCTCCGGGTTCATCGTCAGCGCCGACGGGCACGTGATCACGAACGATCACGTGGTCGCCGGTGGCACCGGCAAGGCGTCCGTGGTCTTCAACGACGGCAGTACGGCCCCGGCGACCGTGGTGGGGCAGGACGAGGAGTCCGACATCGCGGTGATCAAAGTCACGCGCACCGGGCTGCGTCCGGTCGAGTTCGGTGACTCCGACGCGCTCGCGGTCGGTGACCCGGTGCTGGCCATCGGTTCGCCGCTGTCCCTGGCCAACACGGTGACGGCGGGCATCGTCAGCGCCCTGGACCGGACGATGCAGGCCGGCGAGCCGGGCGGCCCGACGCGCTACTACGCCGCGATCCAGACCGACGCCGCGGTCAACCACGGCAACTCGGGCGGGCCGCTGGTCGACGCGGCCGGGCGGGTGATCGGCGTCAACTCCACGATCAAGTCGCTGGTGTCGGAGGGACAGGAGGCCGGCAACATCGGGCTCGCCTTCGCCATTCCGATCAACCAGGCAAAGCGGATCACTCAGGAGATCATCGGCACCGGCAAGGCCCGCCGTACGGTGATCGGCGCCCAGGTGGGTGGACCCGGGTCGAACACCAACGGCTCCGGCGTACGCCTGGGGGCCGTGGAGCCGTCCGGCCCGGCGGCCGGTGCGGGTCTGCGGGCCGGCGACGTGATCCTGCGCCTCAACGGCCGGCCGATGACCGAGCCGACCGACCTGATCGCCCTGGTCCGCAAGTACGCGCCCGGCTCGGTGGTGACCGTCGAATACCGCAGAGGCTCCACCCGGCAGAACACCTCGGTGACCCTCGCGGCCGACGCGAAGTGACCTCGTCCCCCCTTCTGACCGGCCCGTGACGTGCGTAGTCTTGCTGCGTAGCCCGGTGAGGAGGCCCCAGGGGTGTTCGAGAACCTGAACGTGTGGGAGGTCGGCGCGCTGCTGTTGCTGGCGCTGCTGATCTTCGGTGACCGGCTGCCGGCGGTGATCGGTGACGGCCTGCGCATGGTGCGGAACCTGCGCAACATGGCCCGTAACGCGACCACCGACCTGAGCAAGGAACTCGGCACCGACATCCAGTTGGAGGACCTGCACCCGAAGGCGTTCATCCGCAAGCACCTGCTCAGCGAGGAGGACGAGCAGGCGATCCGTAAGCCCCTCCAGGGCATGTACGACGATCTGCGGTCGGATGTCACAAAGGTGCAGAAGGACATCAAGGACGTGGCTGCTGCGGCGGACCCGCGTACCCCCGGCTCCTCCGCGACCGCCTCGCCATCCGCGACCGCCTCGCCGCCCGCGACCGCGCCGGCACCACGCAGCGCCAGCTACGACGAGGTCACCTGAGCCCGCGCCCGCGGATGCCTCCCCACGCCGAACCGCCGGTCACCCTCTCGGGTGGCCGGCGGTCGTGGTTGCTGCGAGCGGAGCGGGTCAGCGACCGGACGGCTTGAGGCCGAGCGGCTTGCCGAGCAGCGACTCGCGGCGCACCGCGAGCCGGTCGGCGACCTTGTTCAACGCCTGCGCCGCCGGGGAGTCCGGCGCGGCGAGCACTATCGGGTTTCCCTCGTCGCCGGCCTCGCGTACCCGGGTGTCCAGCGGCACCTGCCCCAGCAACGGCACCTGCGCGCCGATGGTCTGGGTAAGCGAGTCGGCCACGGTCTGACCGCCCCCGGCGCCGAAGACCTCCATCCGGGAGCCGTCCGGCAGCTCCAGCCAGGACATGTTCTCGATCACACCGACCACCCGCTGGTGGGTCTGCAGCGCGATCGCACCGGCCCGCTCGGCCACCTCGGCGGCGGCGGCCTGGGGCGTGGTGACCACCAGGATCTCCGCGTTGGGCAGCAACTGGGCCAGGGAGATGGCCACGTCACCGGTGCCCGGGGGCAGGTCGAGCAGCAGCACGTCGAGGTCGCCCCAGTAGACGTCGGCGAGGAACTGCTGCAACGCCCGGTGCAGCATCGGCCCGCGCCAGACCACGGCGGCGTTGCCGGAGGTGAACATGCCGATCGAGATGACCTTCACGCCGTGCGACTGCGGCGGCATGATCATGTCTTCGACCCGGGTGGGACGGCCGTCCGCGCCGAGCATCCGGGGCACGGAGTGTCCGTAGATGTCCGCGTCGACCACGCCGACCGACAGGCCCCGGGCGGCCAGCGCGGCAGCCAGGTTCACCGTCACGCTGGACTTGCCCACGCCGCCCTTGCCGCTGGCCACCGCGTACACCCGGGTGCGGGAGCCGGGCTGGGCGAAGGGGATGACCGGCTCCTCGCCGGCGCTGCCGCCCCGCAGCTTGGCCTGGAGACCCTGGCGCTGCTCCGGGCTCATCACACCGAACTCGATCTCGACGCCGGTGATCCCGCTCACCGCGCTCACCGCGGCGGTGATGTCCGAGCGCAGCTTGTCCTTCAGCGGGCAGCCGGCCACGGTGAGCAGCAGCTCGACCCGGACCACACCGTCCTCGCCGACCTCGGCGGAGCGGACCATGCCGAGTTCGGTGATCGGCCGGCGGATCTCCGGGTCGTTGACGGTGGCCAGTGCGGCCTGAACAGCGTCGTTGACGGTGCTGACGGGAGCTGACATGGCGGCAATGTTACGTCGGTGGCCCAGCGTCACCGGTGCCAGCGGCGGTGGTTGTGAGCGATTCGATCAGGTTTCCGGGCGGCGCGGGGCGTCGGTGTCCCGCCGGCCGCCCCTTGGCTGATCACCATCCAGCTCGTCGCGCGGTTCGTCGAGCCCGTCCCCATCGGCCCGTACGGTCGTACCCTCCCGCTGCCGGCGCTCCAACCGTTGCCGACGCTGCGCGGCCTCGTCCAGCTCCTCGGCCAACCGGGACAGCTCCGAGCGGACGAAGTCCCGCGTCGCCACCTCACCCAGCGCGATCCGCAGCGCCGCGATTTCCCGGGCCAGGTACTCCGTGTCGGCCTTCTGCATGGTGGCCCGGCGACGGTCCTCGTCCAACGCCACCCGGTCGCGGTCGGCCTGCCGGTTCTGGGCGAGCAGGATCAGCGGTGCGGCGTACGAGGCCTGGATGGACAGCACCAGGGTCAGGAAGGTGAAGGTGTACGGGTCGAAGTGCAGGCTCGCCGGGGTGAGGGTGTTCCAGACGAACCACATGGTGATGACAAGCGTCATGTAGACGATGAAGTTCGCCGTACCCATGCCGCGGGCGATGCCCTCGGCCCAGCGGCCGAAGGTCTCCTGGTCGACCCGGGGCAGCTTCAGCCCACGGGGCTCCCGGGGCAGGTCGAGTCGTTCCGCCCGGCGCTGTTCAGACATCCGTGCCCTCCGTCGCCGGGTCGCCGTTGGTGCTCATGACCGCGTCCCGCTCCCGCCAGTCCCGAGGCAGCAGATGGTCCAGCACGTCGTCCACGGTGACCGCGCCCACCAGCCGATTGTTCCGATCGATCACCGGCATGGCCACCAGATCGTAGGTGGCCATCCGGCGGGTGATCTCCGGCAGGGGCGTGGTCGGGCGCAACGGGTCGATGTCGTTGACCACCACCCCGCCGAGAATGTCGGCGGGCGGCTCCCGCAGCAACCGCTGGAAGTGCACCATCCCCAGGTAGCGACCGGTCGGCGTGGTCATCGGCGCGCGGGCCACGAAGACCTGCGCGGCCACCGCCGGGGAGAGCTGCGGCTCCCGGATCCGGGCGAGGGCCTCCGCGACAGTGGCGTCCGGGGGCAGGATGACCGGTTCGGAGGTCATCACGCTGCCGGCGGTGCCCGGCGTGTACTTCAACAGCTGCCGCACCGAATCGGCCTCGTCCGGCTCCATCAGGTCGAGCAGCACGTCCTGATCCGGCGGCGACAGCTCGCCGAGCAGGTCGGCGGCGTCGTCCGGGTCCATCTCCTCCAGAACGTCGGCCGCCCGTTGGCGATCCAGCGCGGCGAGGATCTCGACCTGGTCGCGCTCCGGCAACTCGCTGAGCACGTCGGCCAGCAGTTGGTCGTCCAGGGCTGCCGCGACCTCGTTGCGCCGGCTGTCGGGCAGGTCCTGCAACGCGTTGGCCAGGTCGGCCGGGCGCATGTCCTCCAGCACGGCCAGCAGGTTGGCGGTGCCGCGGGTGTCGGCGACGCCACTGAGCCCGCGTACGTTGTCCCACTCGACCTGGTGCAGGTTGCCCCGGCGGGCGAGACGGCCGGTCTGCTCCCGTACGGCCACCCGGGCCAGCGACCATTCGCCGCTTCGACTGCACTCCATCGCCACGTCGACCACCGTCGCCGCCCGGCCCTCCGGCTGGACCTGCACCCGGCGGTCCAGCAGCTCCTGAAGCACAAGCAGCTCGTTGGGGCGTTTCTCGAACCGGCGCAGGTTGAGCGTCCCGCTGCCCAGCACGACGGCTTCGGCGTCGATGGAGGTGATCCGGTTGATGGACAGGAAGATGCGCCGCCGCATCGGCATCTCGGCGACCAGTCCCACCACCTCGGGTGGGCGCTGGCCCGCCCGTAGCCGTGCCACCGCGTCACGAACCCGTCCCACCTGGTCACCGTTGGGGTCGAAGACAGCGACTCCGGCGAGGCGGGCGATGTACACCCGGGTCGGCGTGCTCACGCGCACCAGCCTAAGCGCCTAGGGTTTATCAACATGTCGACCTTGGCTTACGAGATCGTGGACGTGTTCACCGCTCGTCCGTACGCGGGGAACCCGCTCGCGGTGGTGTTCGGTGCCGAAGGGCTGGCCACCGAGCAGATGCAGGCGTTGGCCCGGGAGTTCAACCTTTCGGAGACCGTCTTCGTGCTGCCCGCCACGCAGGTCGGCGTCACGTACCGGGCCCGGATCTTCACGCCGGTCGAGGAACTGCCGTTCGCCGGACACCCCAGTGTGGGCGCGGCGGTCACCGCGAGCCGACGCGGTCTGTTCGAGCCGGGCCAGGTCACCCAGGAGTGCGGTGCCGGTGTGTTGCCGATCGAGGTGACCGACAGCGGCGCGACGCTTACCGGTGGCATGCCCACACTCGGCCCGGAACTGGATCCCGAGCCGCTGCTGGAGATGGCGGGCCTGGCGGCCGGCGACCACGTCGGCCCGGCACCCCGGGTGGCCGGCTGCGGTCTGGAGTTCCCCTTCCTGCCCGTACGCCCCGAGGCGTTGGCCCGGGCGCAGGTCGACCCGCTCGCGGCACGACGGTACGGAATCGAGCATGTCAGCGTCTTCTCCTGGGACGCGGCGGCGCAAACCGCGTACGCCCGGGTCTTCGTGCCCGGCCTCGGCGTGCCGGAGGATCCGGCGACCGGCTCGGCGGCGCTCGGGCTGGGGGTGTGGTTGGTCGCCAGTGGTCTGTTGCCGGGTGACGAACGGTCGTCGTACACCGTCCGGCAGGGCGTCGAGATGGGACGGCCGTCGTCGTTGGCCTGCACGGTCACCGCGGCCGGCGGTACGGTGCTGGGCGCGACCGTCTCCGGCCAGGTGATGGCGGTGGCCAAGGGCGAGATCCTGATTCCGCCCTTCGTCGGTTGACCGGGCGGCGCGGGACGGGCCGGGTGCGAGAGGATGCCGTGGTGACCGACGAGCACAACAGCACGCCGCTGGTCGACGAGGCGATGAAGAAGGCCTCGGTGGCCTGGGTGGCGGTGTCCGGCGGCCCGGCCCTCGCGTTGTGGTGCGTCCCGCTGGAGGGTGCGCTCTGCGTGGTCAGTGGTCCCGGGGAGCAGGCCGCACCGGGGCTGGCCGACGCCGACGAGGCGCAGGTGACGCTCCGCGGTGACCACGGCGGCCGGATCGTGACCTGGCGGGCGCGGGTGTCCCGGGTGCTGCCCGGAACCGACGAGTGGGACACGCTGGCCCCGCTGGTGGGGGCGAAACGACTCAACGCGCCCGGCTCGACGGCCGACCTGGTGGCCCGCTGGGCGGCCGACGACTGTGCGCTGGTGCGGCTGAGGCCCGCCGGGGACGTCGTGCACGGCGGGCAGTTGCCGGCCGACTCGCTCGCCGAGCCACCCCGGCCGACGTCGGCGGTCCGGGCCGCGCGGAAGCCGTTCCGGCTGCACCGGGTACGCCGCCGCTGACCTCACCCGGTCAGGACGGCACCGCCACCGGTGTGCCGTCGACCAGGTGGACCACCTCACCGAGAGTGCCCAACGCCGGGCCGACCCAGCCGCTGTCGACGTTGAAGGCCAGGTGCTCGACCAGATCGGGAGCGGTCAGCCGGACGGCGCTCAGCCCGGCCTGCTGCGCGCCGGTCAGCTCCTGGCTGCCCCCGTCGCCGACGTAGAGGCAGTCCGACGGTGGCAGGCCCAGCCAGGTGCACGCGGCCAGGTAGAGCGACGGGTCCGGCTTGCAGCGTTTCGCCTGGATGGAGAAGATCCGCACGTCGAGCAGGGGTGCGACGGCCAGTTCCGGCAGGATCGCCGGCAGCTCGTGGGTGCAGTCGCTGATCAGCCCGGTGCGCATGCCCCGTTCGCGGAGCGCCCGCAGGGTCGGCACGGCGTCCGCCCGCAGTCGGGTGTCGGCGCGTATCGCCTGCCGTCGGCAGGCCACCGCCGCGCGCAGCGCCTCCGGTGACGGGCGTACGCCGATCTGATCGCAGACCCAGCGCAGGGTCGCCTCGGCGTCGCCGAAGCGTCCGCTGGCCCGTTCGTAGAAGGTGCGGTCGAGCACGTCGATGTAGGCGTCCGGTGGGCAACCGAGCAGCTCGGCCGTGGCACGGTGGCCGCTGCCGCGTCGGATCGGACGGGTCAGCGTGCCGAAGAAGTCGAACAGCACTGCCTGGAATCTGGGCATGAGGAGGGGTGCCTCCGGCACGAGAAGAGGGTCCCGAAGGACGTGCGTGATCGTAACCGAATGCTGACGGACCGTGTCGATCGCCGACGTGTGAGGATTACCCCTCGTGCCCCTCGAACCGCATCGTCCACCGCGTGAGCTGCTCACCACCGGCGCGCTGGCGCTCGCCGTCGTCGCCGTGTCGTCGTCCGCCCCGCTGATCGCCTTCGCCGCCGCGCCCGCGCTGGCTGTCGCGTTCTGGCGCAACATGATCGCGGTGGGCGTGCTGAGCCCGTTCGCGGTGCTGCGGCGGCGGGCCGAGTTCCGCTCGTTGGTCACCGGTGCCGGGCGGCGCGAGGGCATGTTCTGCGTGCTGTCCGGGGTGGCGCTGGCGGCGCACTTCGCCACCTGGATGCCGAGCGCGAAGCTCACCTCGGTGGCCGCGGCGACGGCGTTGGTCGCCACCCAACCGGTCTGGCAGGGGCTGATCGCCCGGGCCCAGGGCCGCCGGCTCCCGGCCGGGGTGTGGGCCGGGATCGGTGTGGCGGTCGTCGGTGCCGTGCTGGCCACCGGCGCCGACTTCACGGTGTCCGCGCAGGCCTTCACCGGTGATCTGCTGGCGGTGGTCGGTGGACTGTTCGCGGCGATCTACACGGCGCTGGGGGAGCGGGCCCGGGTCACCGTCAGCACCGCCACCTACACCACCATCTGTTACGGGGTCTGCGCGCTGATCCTGCTGGTGATCTGCCTGGTCGCCCGGGTGCCGCTCGGCGGCTTCGACACCGGGACCTGGCTGGCGGTGCTGGCCCTGGTGGCCGGCGCCCAACTGCTCGGCCACTCGATGTTCAGCTATGCGCTGCGGCGGGTCTCGGCCACCACGGTCAGCGTGTTGATCCTGCTGGAGGCGCCCGGCGCGGCCCTGCTCGGCTGGGCCTGGCTGGGGCAGCTGCCCGACCCGGTGACCCTGCCCGGCCTGGCGCTGCTGCTCGTCGGGGTCGCGGTGGTGGTGCTGAGCAGCGCCCGTACCGCCCGCCGGGCGACCCGGGTGAACACCGCCGTGCCGGTGGACGCGGCACCGATACGCGACTGACGGCTCAGACCTCGTTGACCTCCAACACCCGGGTCTGCGGCGCGGCGTCGCCCAGCTCGGCCCGTAGCGCGAGCCGCTGCGGGTCGGCCAGGAACGCCGTGTACCCGGCCCGGGTGTCGAACCGGATGACGTGCACCTCGGTACGCCCGTCGCCGGTGCGCAGCCGCCGTTCCACCCGGCCACCGTGCCGACGCAGCAGCGCGAGCACCTGATCCTCGTACCGTTGCCCGGCCTCGACCGCCGTGCCGGCCAACTCCACAAGCGCGACCAGGCGTACGGCGGCGGCAGACTCGGTGACAAGCGACTTCCAGAACTGGTGGTCGACGTGACCGCCCGGGATGCCCTCCCGTCGCCCGGTGTCGAGGTAACCGTGCCGCCGGTAGAAATCCGGGGCCTGGAACGAAAACGAGGCGACCGAGATCTGGGTGCAACCGCGTCGTCGGGCCTCCTGCTCGGCTGCCGCCAGCAACCGCGTACCCCAGCCCTCGCCCCGGCGGTCCTCGCGGACCCACACCATGTCGATCCCGGCGCAACCGCCCCAGGTCCACCCGGTCAGCCCGGCCACCAGTTCGCCGTCGGCCCCGGTGACCCGGACGCAGAGCCCCGACTCGTCGTCGGCGCCGGTCGCCCGCCGGTTGTAAGCGGTCAGTTCCGCGTCCAGCCGCTCGGTCAGCTTCTCGTCGTTGTCGAGTACGTCGATACTCACGTCCCCCGTGGTCACCACGGGCGGAGTATTCCAACGTCCCGCCCTTCCCGCGACCCCGTCGGCGGCAACGTGGTCGTCCCCGCCCGACGCTGCGGTGGTCAGGCGGGCAGACCGACTGCGGCGGCGCTGGTCGTCCAGAGCCGGGCGGCGAGCTGCGGGTCGGCCGCCTTGCGCAGCGGCCGGCGGGGTCGGCAGTCGAAGTAGTAGCCGCCGTCGTGCAGGCGGGACCGGTCCTGGTTGGCCAGCCACACCAGGGTCTGCGCGCCCTTGCCCGGACTGCGCAGCGGAAGCAGGCGCATGCCCACCGCGACCAACCGGCTCTCGTTGCCGAACCTGGTCCGCACCACGCCGGGATGGAAGCAGTACGAGCCGACCGCCGGCCACCGCCGGGCGGCCTCCGCGGTGAACAGGATGTTCGCCTGCTTGCTGGTGCCGTACGCGGTGAGCGGGCGGTACCGGCGCAGCGGGGCGTTGAGGTCGTCCGGGTCGAGTACGCCACTGCGATGAGCGCCGGAGGCGGTCACCACCATCCGGCGGACCCGGTCGGCCAGCAGGTTGGCGAGCAGGAAGGGAGCCAGGTGGTTGGCCTGGATGGACAGTTCGAAGCCGTCGACCGTGGTGACCGGCGCGAGCACGATCGCGCCGGCGTTGTTGGCCAGCACGTCGATCCGGTCGTACGCGGCCCGCAACTGCTCGGCCAACTGCCGGACGTCGTCGAGTACGGCGAAGTCCGCGCGGAACACCGCAGGGCGTTCGCCGGAGGCCTCGCGTACCTCGGCGGCGGCGGTGCGTAGCCGGGACGGATCGCGGCCGACCAGCACCAACCGGTCGCCGCGGCGCGCCAGCTCGATGGCGGCGGCCAGCCCGATGCCGGCACTGGCTCCGGTGACCACCACCAGCCGACGGTCGGTGTCCCGCACAGATCCATTCACGCCGATCACCGGATGAGGTTACCGTGACGCCCGCCGGTCGGGGCCCGCTCGACCTTGCCGCCGGCGGGCCCGCGCCGTCTAGACCGTGGACGAACTGGAGATCGCGAAGATGATCAGGATCACGTAGACGGCGACCGCCAGCGCGAGGAAAGCGGTGAGGATCCAGCCGACGATGATGGCGGCCTTCGCCATGCCCTCACCGCCCTCGCCCCGCTCACGGATCTGACGCATGGCGACGTGCCCCATGATCGCGCCGATCGGCGCGGTGATGCACGAACCGATGCCGATCAGGGAGAGCACCAGGGCGACGATGGCCAACGAGTTCGTCGGCTGCGGCGGTGGGTAGCCGTACCCCGGCTGCGGATATCCGTAGCCGGGCTGGGGCGGGTAACCGGCCGGCGGGTACGGGGCGGGAGCCGGCGGCGTGCCGAGGTCGGACTTCATGCCACCGTACGGGTCGGCGGGTTGGTAGGGGTCGTACCCGGCGGGCTGGGACGGTACGGGCGGCGGACTCGTCGGCAGAGTGGGGTCGACCGGCGGGCTGGAGGGCTGGCCGGCCGAGGGGTCGGGCCAGCCGCCGGACGCGGGCTGTGTCATCGGCTCACTTCCATCGCGGTATCGGGCAGTCAGCGTAGCCAGCCCGGGCGAGGACTCGCCGGACAGTGTCCCCGGGTGCCGCGTTGCCCGAGGCGGTGACGCAGGGCAGGATCTCGGCATGGGGATTGACGCGCGAGCGGCGGACCGGTCCGGCAGCAGGCCGCGACGGGACAACAGCCGACCAGGTGTGGCCCGACGGACCCGCGCCGCCGTGACGGCCGGCATGGAGGGCACCGACGCGCCGGCCGTGCTGCCCGAGCCGGTGACCATGCGGCTGGACGGCAAGGTCGCCCTGGTCACCGGTGCCGGCAGTCCCGACGGCATCGGGTACGCCACCGCCCGGCGGCTGACCGACCTGGGGGCCCGGGTGGCGATCGTCTCCACCACCCGGCGCATCCACGACCGGGCCGGTGAACTCGGGGTGACCGGCTTCGTCGCCGACCTCACCGACGAGTCGGAGGTCGGTGCGTTGGCCGACGCCGTGGCCGAGCAGCTCGGTGACGTGGAGGTCCTGGTCAACAACGCGGGGTTGGCCAGCCGCGCCTCCCCCGAGGTGCTGCGCCCGGTCTCCCAGCTCAGCTACGAGGAGTGGCAGGGCGAGATCGACCGCAATCTCACCACCGCCTTCCTGTGCAGCCGGGCCTTCATCGGCGGGATGGCCGAGCGGGGCTGGGGCCGGATCGTGAATCTGGCCGCGACCGCCGGGCCGGTCAACGCGCTGCCCACCGAGGCGGCGTACGCGGCAGCCAAGGCGGGTGTGGTGGGGCTGACCCGGGCCCTGGCGATGGAGATGATCGCCGACGGGGTGACGGTGAACGCGGTGGCACCTGGCACCATCCACACCGCAGCGTCGACGATGGCCGAGATCAAACAGGGTCTGGGCACACCGGTGGGACGACCCGGTACGCCGGACGAGGTGGCCGCCGCGATCACCTTCCTCTGCTCGCCGGCGGCGTCGTACATCACCGGGCAGATGCTGGTGGTGGATGGCGGCAACTCTGTGCGCGAGGCCGAGTTCCGCTGAGTCGGGTCAGGTGTACTGACTGTCCGAGCCGGCCCAGATCGCCAGCGCCAGCCAGCCGCAGCAGGCCAGCAGGTAGAGACCGGTGAAGATGTAGCTGAGGATCAAGCCCCAGTTGGCGAGTTGCTCGCCCTGCTCACCGCTGGTGCGTAGCTGCCGCTTGGCCAGATGGCCGAGGACGATGCCGGCGGGCGCGAAGACGAACGCGAAGACCAGCGACAGGATGGCGAGCACGTTGGTGCCCCCACCGCCCCCACCGCCTCCCGACGGTGACGGTGGGCCGTACTGGCCGTACGGCACCTGCGGGGTGTACGGGGGCTGCTGTCCCCACTGCTGGCCGTGCGGCGGCTGGCCCGGCTGCTCGTACGACGGCTGCCCGTACGCGGGTTGACCCGGGTACGGCTCGCCGTACTGCCCGTACGGGGGCTGCCCGGTCTCGCCGGGTGGCCCGTACTGCGGCTGCCCGTACGGCGACGGCGGCGGCTCGTACGGCGATGGCGGCTGATCCGGCTCTGGCGGTTGACTCACGCTGATCTCCTCCGTCCGCCGCTCGCTGCCGGTAGCCGTCGGATGACGCCCCCATGTCGGGACGCTACCTGCACCGGAGAGCTTTCACAGCGGTTCGGTGGACTGCCCGCACCGGCCTCTGTTCCGGGCGGGTCGGCTGCTCCTGACGGGTCGGCGGTGCCTGGGCGGCTCAGCCCAGCCGGGTCAGGCCGGCCAACGCCCGCTCGACGGCGATGCAGCGGTTCTCGACGTAGTCGATCCCGGCCTGCTCGGCGATCTGGCGGGCCTGCGCGGAGACGATGTCCTGCTGCAACCAGACCGCCGGGGCACCGATCGCCACCGCCTGCCGGACCACCTCGACGGCGTCCTCCGCGGGCCGGAACACGTTCACCAGGTCGACCGGGTGCGGGATGTCGGCGAGCGTGCGGTACGCCGGCTCGCCGAACAGTTCGTCGGCGAACGGGTTGACCGGGATGATCCGCCAGCCCTGCCGTTGCATCGCCGCCGGCACGCTGTGGGCCGTCTTGTCCGGGTCACGGGAGGCGCCGACGACGGCGATCACGGCGGATTCGGCGAGGATCTGGCTGGGGGAGCGCACACATCGACTGTAGTCCGGCGGATGCGGTGCGGACGTCCGGGCCGACACCCTGCTAGAGCAGGCTGAGCTGCTCGGGTGCGGGGGCCGGCGAGGCCGGCACCTGGCGGTGCTCACCCCGATCGGGCCGGTGCAGGCCGTGTCGCCGGGCGGCGACGCGTACCCGGGCGGTCAGCTCCCGCTGGTAGGGCTGCGGC
This sequence comes from Verrucosispora sp. ts21, assembly GCF_002879555.1. NCBI lineage: Bacteria > Bacillati > Actinomycetota > Actinomycetes > Micromonosporales > Micromonosporaceae > Micromonospora > Verrucosispora sp. ts21. The sequence continues at coordinate 27,210 of NZ_PNOZ01000033.1, forward strand.
GCGTAGGCACCGGACCGGTAGAGCTCCCGGTAGCGGGGGACCAGGTGGGGATGTTCCCGAGCGAGCCACTGGGCGTACCACTCGCGGGCGCCGGGTCGCAGGTGCAGCGGCAACGGTGTCACGCTTGCCGCCCCGGCGGCGGCGATCGCCGCGACGGTGGCGTCGATGGACTCGTCGTCGTCGCTGAGGCCGGGCAGGATCGGTGCCATCAGCACCCCGACCTCGAAGCCGGCGTCGGTGAACTGGCGTACGGCGTCGAGCCGTCGCTGCGGGCTCGGGGTGCCCGGCTCGACCGAGCGCCACAGTCGCTCGTCGACGAAGCCCACCGAGAACGACACCCCGACCCGGGCAACCTGCGCCGCCTGCCGGAGCAGGGGCAGGTCACGCACGATCAGAGTGCCCTTGGTCAGGATCGAGAACGGGTTGGCGAAGTCCCGCAGCGCCTCGATGATCGACGGCATGAGCCGGTATCGCCCCTCGGCCCGCTGGTAACAGTCGACGTTGGTGCCCATCGCCACGTGCGCGCCACGCCATCGCGGTGCGGCCAACTCGCGGCGCAGCAGCTCACCCGCGTTGACCTTGACGATCACCTGCCGGTCGAAGTCCGCTCCCGCGTCGAAGTCCAGATATGTGTGGGTCTTCCTGGCGAAGCAGTACAAACATGCGTGGCTGCAACCCCGGTACGGATTCACCGTCCACTCGAACGGGACGCGGGAGGTGCCCGGCACCTTGTTCAGGATCGATCTGGCGCGCACCTCGTAGAACGTCATGCCGGCGAAACCCGGAGTGTCGAAGGTGCGGACGACCGCGCCAGGCAGCGCCAGCGGCAGGGGTGGAGTCGCTGGCGCTGCCTGTCCGGGGACTCCCTCGACCGGGGGAGCGGTGAGGTTCTCCCAGCGCATGACAGTCATTCGAACACACGTACGACAGGCCCGCAAGTGGCACGCCGGGACCGGTACGCGACCGCAACGGCGGCCGGAGACGGCGGTGGCCGGGACCTCACGGCCCCGGCCACCACTCATGCGTCCTGCGTCGTCAGTGGTTGTGCTCGGCGAGCTTCTTGCGGACGTCGTCCATGTCCAGCGCCCGGACCTGCTCGATCAGGTTCTCCAGCGCCGACTCGGGCAGCGCGCCCGGCTGGGCGAAGACGATCACGCCGTCGCGGATCGCCATGATCGTGGGAATGGAGCGGATGTCGAACTTGGCCGCGATCTCCTGCTGCGCCTCGGTGTCGACCTTGCCGAAGGTGATGTCGGAGTGCTTGTCGGACGAGCGCTCGTATACCGGAGCGAACCGCTTGCAGGGGCCACACCAGTCGGCCCAGAAGTCGACCAGGACGATGCCATCGCTCTCAGTTACCTGGTCGAAGTTAGCGGTGGTCAGCTCGACGGTTGCCATCTGAATCTCTCCGATCACGCGGAACAGCTACGTCTGGTGGAACTTCGCGCCACCCTGTCGCATTCCCGTCGGGGCATCCCCGAAACCGGGCCGAGGGCCGCAGCGCTGGAGCTTTAGCACACATCGATCATCTCCGGTTTATGGTGGCACCGCCTGCGCGCAAATGCATGTCGCATTTGCGTGACGGCGGGTGATGGGAGCGTTTCCAATTAGGACCGGCTTCAATCGTGCTACGGAACGGTAACTTGGGCGTTGACGGGCACCTATGCGACCTGCAGAGATCGCCTGGAAGGGGACGTTTGATAACGCAGAGTAATGTAACAAAAATATAAATGTGACCTCGGTCTCTGTGCAGTGGGATGGGCGTACGGCAGAATCTTGAGCCATCAGAGCGTGGGCGGCGGGTGCCGGGGAGGGCCCCGCCGCTCATTGCGTCCGGCCCCGGTTGACGGCCTTCTTCGCCGCGGCGGACCAGTTGCCGCGAGCCCGTTGGCGGCCACCCGGGCCCGGATGCCTTTCTCCTCCGCTACCGCCTGCCGCGCTGGTTTCCGTCCAGCCGCACCGCGCCGGTTTCGCCACCCGCGCCGATTTCCGGTTGACGGCCCCTGACCAGCGACGCGGCGCATATGCTGACGCCGGAGGTCGCGCCATGAGCGAGCGCAGCGAGCGGGTCGGCAGACGCGGCGCCGAGGTGCCTCGGGTCGGCGGCAGGCGTGGCGGAGGGCCGGCGGATCCCGGGTCCAGTACGGCGACGCCTCCTGACGGCATGGCGCGATGCGGAGTGCGGGCGTGAGCCGGCCGGCCCCCGGCGGGCCGCCGCAGGCCGACCACCCGAACGTGTTCCCCGCCGCGACGGGCTACTCCGCCACCGAGTGGGATCTGATCACCGGTCTACCCGGCCGGGTGATCGCGGTCGCCACCCAACCTGGTCCCGGGCGGCCGTACCCGGGCGTGGCGGCCGGGCTCGCCGGCCTGGAGGCGGTGGCGGCCGGACGCGCCTTCGACAGCGACCTGGTCCGTGCCGTGGTGGCCGCGATCTACACCCGACACGAAGAGGCGAGCGCACCGCAACCGCAACCGCGACCCGCCGACCTGGTGGACGTGCTCGCGGCCTGCCGGGCGGTCGTCCGGATCCTCGACCGTCGGGCCGACCTCGCCGACTCGGCGGCCTACCGGCAGTGGGTGCAGTCGGTGGCGGCCCGGGTGTGCCGCGCCGGGTCCGCCGTACCGCCGGACGGCACGCTGGCTCCGGTCGACCGTCGCCTCCTGGACCGAATCGGTGGCGCCCTCGCGCTTCGCTGACCTCGTGCGCCCGTCGGTGCCGACCGGCAAGGGGCGTACCCTGCCTGACCGTGACCGATGAGCAGTACGAGGTCGGCGTGGGTCCCTGGCAGGGGGATCCGCCGGACGACCCCCGCTACGACCCGCAGCTGCTCGCCGAGGGCGACCGGCGCAACGTGGTCGACCGCTACCGCTACTGGCGGCGCGAGGCGGTGGTCGCCGATCTTGATCTGCGTCGGCACGACTTCCACGTGGCGATCGAGAACTGGCAGCACGACATGAACATCGGCACGGTGGTGCGCAACGCCAACGCCTTCCTCGCGGCCGAGGTGCACATCGTGGGCCGACGGCGGTGGAACCGGCGAGGCGCCATGGTGACCGATCGCTATCAACACGTACGCCATCACGAGTCGATCGACGACTTCGTCGCCTGGGCGGGGCGACACGACCTGCCGCTGGTCGGGATCGACAACCTGCCCGGCTCTCGTCCGATGGAGAGCAGCACGTTGCCGCGCCGGTGCATCCTGCTGTTCGGTCAGGAGGGACCGGGCCTGTCGGACGCGGCCCGCGCCGCCTGCGACCAACTCTTCTCCATCGCCCAGTACGGCTCCACCCGCTCCATCAACGCCGGCGTGGCGAGCGGGATCGCCATGCACGCGTGGATCCGAGCCCACGCCGGCCCGCCACCGGACTGACCGGCGCGCCGCGCCGAATGGCGACATCGCCGCCGGCAATGGCGCCGCTCCGCTTGACGGCGGGCGGCGGGCGGGTGACGGTGGAGACGTGACTGTTGCGGTGAGTTGTCCGAGATGCGGCGGGTCCGTGCGGCCGCCGGACCTGATGCACGCGGAGTCGCGCTGCCCCGACTGCGGCCCGGTCGCTCCGCTGCACGTACCCGAGAACATCGGTGCCGAGATCGTGGCGAGCGTGGTCGACCGGATCCAGGCCGCGCAGACAGGGCAACCGGCGGTGCCGCTCTGGTGCCCGTGGCCGTTGCCGCCGGGCTGGACCACCACCGGCGTGGCGTGGGCCGGCGACGACCGGCTCGGCGTACGTGCCACCGCGGTCGCCTGCGCCGGTCCGGAACCGCTCGGTGGTGGGCCCGCCGACCTGGTGTTCGTGGCCGAGGAGCCGGGGGTGGGGCTGGGTGCCCGGTACGCCGGGGTGCCGGGTCCCGATGCGGGCCCGGAACTCGCCGAGGCGTTGACCGAGCCCGGCCCCGGTCATCCGGGCCATGTCGGACGGGCCGGCATCAAGGTGGCCGGTCACCCCACTCCACTGTGGTTGATCAATTCCCTGACGGATCGAAGCGCGTACGCCGGCGAGGCTCGGGGATTGTGGCTGTATGCGATAGCCTGGCCCGCGAGCGCGGGACATCTGCTTGCCGAGGACGTGGTGTTGCACGACCTGGTGGAGTGGACGCCAACCGAGCTCGTGTACGGCGCACCGTCTCCCTACCTGCACGGGAAGGCTTGACAAGCCCCCCGGAATGTCGGAGAACGGACGCAGATATTCACGGTAAGACACCACGCTGATACTCTGGGTGCCGCTGCGGTAATGGGACCCGGCGCCGCGCGAGAGGATGGCCCGCCATGGTCAAGAAGGTCCTCACCTGGGCCGGAATCGCATTCTTGATCTTCTTTGTCGCCTACCGGCCAAATTCTGCTGCGGACGTGTTCAAGTCGCTCGGTGGCGGCATCATGGACATCGCACAGGGCTTCGGCGACTTCTTCACCAGCCTGGTCGCCTAGCCGCCGATGGGAAGCCCCTCCGGCCCGCCCTTCGATCCCGACGACCCTGATCGGGCCCGTCGGGAACAGGACACCGAGCCGATTCCCCGGATCGACCCCGATGACGGTCCGGGCCGCGGCCCCGGTTCGCGCCCCGACCCCTACTCCTCCGACGGCCCGTTCTTCTCGGACGACGCCGGCTACGGACCAGGGCCCGACTACGTCGACGACGACCGGTCGGGGCGAACCTGGGTGCGGGACCCCGAGGCGGGCTACCAGCCGCCTCAGATCTCCGAGGACGAGCTGGCAGGGCTGCGCGCCGACGCCAGTGGCATGACCCCACGCCGGGTCCTGCCACTGGAAGACGAGCCCAGCTCGCTGGTCGCCCGCTATCTCTTCCCCACCGAGCGCTACCGGGGCGAGTGGAAGCGGCACTGGGTCCACCTCGCCACGCCTATCGTCGTCGGTGTCGCCGCGACCTTCGTGCTCGGCTACCTCTCCGGCTTCCTCGCCGGGCAGGACGTCGGGGCGCTCACCACTGTCGCCGTGCTGCTCTGGTTCGCGGTGATGGGCTGGGTGGCCTGGAAGGTCGCCGACTGGTGGTACGACCGGTTCATCCTGACCAACAAACGGGTCATGGTGGTCAACGGCATCATCACCCGCAAGGTCGCCATGATGCCGCTGACCCGGGTCACCGACATGAAGTACGAGCAGTCGCCGGCCGGCCGCGCGCTCAACTACGGCACGTTCGTGCTGGAGTCGGCCGGTCAGGAGCAGGCGCTGCGCGAGGTCAAGAACCTGCCCAACCCCAATGAGCTCTACCTGCGCGTGGTCGAGGAGATGTACGAGCCGCAGGCGGTCGAGGCGCGGTTGGGCAAGGAGCAGGACGAGGCCAAGGCTGACGACGGTGCCTGACGGTTCCTGACCGAAAATCGGAGCTAAAGCACATCTTCCGCCCTCGACCTGCTGGTCCGGCCGTGGCAGGCTGCCCGCAGAGCCCGGTACGGGAGGTGGCGCGTGGCCAGCAGTGATCCGCTGGAGGACGAGTTCCGTGACTTCGTCACGGCCCGTTCCAGCGCCCTGCTGCGGACCGCGTACCTGCTGACCGGAGACTGGGGCACCGCGGAGGACCTGCTACAGACCGCGCTGACCAAGACGTACCTGGCCTGGAAGCGCCTCGGCGGCATCGAGGCGATCGAGCCGTACGCCCGGCGTGTGATGGTCAACACGTCGACGAGTTGGTGGCGGCGTCGTTGGCACGGCGAGCGACCCACCGAGGTGCTGCCCGAACGGCCCGGCGTCGACGAGATCGAGCAGCAACTGGACCGGGATGTGCTCTGGCGGCACCTGCGGGCGCTGCCCGCCCGCCAGCGTGCCGTGCTGGTGCTGCGCTTCTACGAGGACCTGTCGGAGTCGCAGACCGCCGCCCTGCTCAACATCTCGACGGGCACGGTCAAGAGCCAGACCTTCCGCGCGCTGGCCACCCTGCGCCGCCGGATCGGCGCGGACGAAGCCTTCACGCTGCCGGGCGCGGCGTCGTCGAGCGTGGACCCGCCCCGGCGGACGACCGCCGCGCCGCGGACCGGCCAGCCGCTTCCGGCCCGGCGGACCCGTCCCGCCACCCCGGCGCCCGCGACCCCGGCACCGTCGACTCCGACAGGTGTCCCGGATGCGGCCGGTCAGTCCGACCCGGCGATCGCCGCGCATCGGCAGGACCGGTCCGAGGGCGCGCCGGAGATGGCTGCGCAGCGGACGGCCGTCGCGGGGTCCGCGCAGCCCCCGGGCATCGCCGCGAAGCCGGACGGTGCCCTGGCGGGGGAACGGCGATGAACGCCGTTCCTGGAGATCGTGACAACCCGAGCGGGGCTCCGGATCGTCAAATGAACGTGGAGCAGGACGGGCTGGAACGGGCCGTCCGGGAGGAGTTGTCCCGGCGGGCCGCGATGCCGCATGCGACCGTCGCCGATCCGGCGGACGCCGTGATCCGGCGAGCGAAGCGGATCCAGCGTCGTCGCGCCGTGACCGGGATGAGCTTCGCCGCAGTGGCGATCGTCATGGTCAGTGCCGGCGCGACGCAACTCGGCCAGGAGCCTCCACCGAACGGCACCAGGGTGGTGATCGGCGAGCGTGACCAGCCGCCCGAGTTGACGGTGACGCCGACCGTCCCGGCACCCAGCCCGGAGGCCGGCACCCCGTTCGTCGAGGTCGACCTGGTGCTGGGCGCAACGATCGCCACCGCGCAGGGCCGCCGGGTGACTGCCGCCGGTGCCGGCCGGATCGAGCGGGCCCACCGCCTCGCCGACGATCGCGGCTGGCTGGCTGTCAGCGCGCCGGGACTGGCCGGCCGTTTCCTCTGGGCGGTGACGCCCACCGGTGCGGTGCAGGTGCTGCTCGCCGGTGCCGACGAGATCGTGGTGGACGCGCAAGGTCACCAGGTCGCCTGGAAACAGGGTTCGGTGTTGGCCAGCGCGCGGATCGTCAACGGCGAGTTGTCCCCTGCCGCCCGTGCCGAGGTGCCGGCCGAGGCGATGCCGCTGCGGATCGTCGACGGTGCCGTGCTGGTACGGCTGGCACCCGACCGCCCGGGCCATGCGCTGTGGCGCCTGCATCCCGGGGTGTTCGAACCGGGCACCGACCGGTCGACCAGTCGCATCTTCGGTGCCCTGCCCGACGGTCGGCTGGTCGGTGAGGTCGTCACCGGCACGGAGACCTGCCTGACGCTGCTCGACCCGGCCGGCGGGCTCGCCCCGACCGGCCCGGCGTGCGGGCCGAGCCTGGACGGGGACGGCCGGGGTGCGGTGTCGCCGGACGGGCGTTGGCTGCTGGCCAACGGACGCTTCGCGGACGGGGACAAGGCGCTGCTGGTCGACCTGGCCCGGCTGGACCGGTCGGTCAAGCCCGTGGTCGCCGGCCCGGCGATCAGTGGTGCCGTGGCGTGGAGTACGCCGAGCACCGCCTACTACCACGCCGACACCGTCGACCGCCTGACCCGGGTGGACGTCGATCGGGCGGCCGAGGGCGGTTCACCGACCCTGATCGCCCTCACCGGCCTGCCCGCCGACCAGCCGCCCGTGGTGGTCAGCCAGGGCGGCTGAAGCCGGTAGCCTCGGGCGATGCTGCCCGGGATCGACCTGCACACCCACTCCACCGCCAGCGACGGCACGCTCAGCCCGCCGCAGCTGGTTCGTGCCGCCGCCGAGGCGGGGCTCGACGTCGTGGCCATCACCGATCACGACACCACCGCGGGATGGGAGCCGGCGCTGCAGGCCCTGCCGGTCGGGCTGCGCCTGGTTCGAGGTGCCGAGCTGTCCTGCCGCTGGAGCGGTGTCGAGCCGTCGCTGCCGCTGCACCTGTTGGCGTACCTCTTCGATCCGGACGCGCCGGAACTGGTCGCGGAACTGGCCCGGGTGCGCGCGGCCCGGCTTCAGCGCGGGGAACGCATCGTGGCCCGGCTCCGGGCCGACGGCATCGACGTCAGCTGGCCGGAGATCCTGGCCGGGGCGGGCGGTGGGACGGTCGGCCGGCCGCACATCGCGCAGGCGCTGATCCGGGCCGGCCTGGTCGCCACCACCAGCGAGGCGTTCGGCCCCGACTGGCTGGGGGAGCGGTACCGGCTGCCCAAGGAGGACATCGACGTCTTCCGGGCCGTCCGGCTGGTCCGGGCGGCCGGAGGGGTGCCGGTCTTCGCCCACCCGAGGGCCACCCGGCGTGGCCGGATCGTGCCGGACGAGCTGATCGCCGAGCTGGCGGCGGCCGGTCTGGCCGGCCTGGAAGCCGATCACGAGGACCATTCGCCCGCCGAGCGGGAGCACGTGCGCGGCCTCGCCGCCGACCTGGGTCTGTTGGTGACGGGCTCGTCGGACTTCCACGGCACGCACAAGACGGTTCAGCTGGGGGCCTTCACCACCGACCCCGAGGCGTACGAACGGATCGTCGCCGAGTCGTCCGGTGTGGTCGAGGTCGCGTCCGGCTGATCTCGGTTCCGGCCGCACCGCTACGGTGACCAGGTGGATCTCAAGCTCTTCGGCGAGGTCTTCGTGACCCTGCTGGTCATCGTCGACCCGCCGGGCATGATGCCGATCTTCCTCGCCCTGACCAGCCCGCTGGCGGCGCGGGAGCGCAACCGGGCCGCCTGGCAGGCGGTCGCGCTCGCCCTCGGCGTGATCGTGGTCTTCGCGGTCGCGGGGCAGACCCTGCTCGCGTACCTGCACGTCGACCTGCCGGCGTTGCAGGCGGCAGGTGGACTGCTGCTGGTGCTTGTCGCGCTGGAGCTGCTGACCGGCAAGACCGACGATCCGACCAAGCAGGCCACCTCCAACATCGCCCTGGTGCCGCTGGGTACGCCGCTGCTGGCCGGCCCCGGCGCGATCGTGGCCACCATGCTCTTCGTCCAGCAGGCCGACGTGGTGGCGGACTACGTGGCCATCGCCACCGCGATCGTCGCGGTGATGCTGACCGTCTGGATCGTGCTGCGCTTCTCCGGCGGCATCGTCAAGGTGTTGCGGCCCGGCGGCATCGAGGTGCTCACCCGCATCGCCGGCCTGTTGCTGGCGGCGATCGCCGTGCAGCTCATCGCGGACGCGATCTTCGCGTTCGTGGCGGACTTCACCGCCACGCGCTGACCGGTCGGGCGCAGTGTCGGGGGTGGATGGCAGGATCGCAGGCGTGCGACGACCCTCCCCGACCGGACGACCTGCCGGACGACCCGCCGCCGGTGGGCGTGCGCCCCGACCGCGCGACGCGCAGCCGGAGCAACTCGGCTTCGACGGCATGCCGGAGCGGCTGTTCGTCTGCACCCCGAGCAGACTCGGCGCGTACGCGGACTGCCCCCGTCGTTACCGCTACACGTACGTCGACCGGCCCGCCCCGCCGAAGGGCCCGCCGTGGGCGCACAACTCCCTCGGCGCCAGCGTGCACACCGCCCTGAAGAACTGGTACGCACTGCCCGTCGACCGTCGTCGCCCCGAGGTGCTTCCCACCCTGCTCAAGGGCACCTGGGTGCGCGACGGCTACCGCGACGACGAGCAGGAACGCGAGGTCTACCGCCGGGCCCTGGGCTGGCTGGAGGCGTACGTCGACGGGCTCGACCCGGCCGACGAGCCGGTCGGCGTGGAGCGGGTGGTGGCGGTCAAGACCGGGGTGCTGGCCTTCAACGGCCGCGCCGACCGGATCGACGGGCGGGCCGGCAGCGACGGCCCCGAACTGGTCATCGTCGACTACAAGACCGGCCGCACCGGGCTGGACGCCGACGATGCCCGAGGCTCGCAGGCGTTGGCCCTCTACGCGTACGCGGCCGAGCGGGTCTTCCGCCGACCGTGCCGACGGGTCGAGCTGCACCACCTGCCCAGCGGCACCGTCGCGGCGCACGACCACACCGTCGAGTCGCTGGCCCGGCAGGTGTCCCGGGCGGAGGAGACCGCCCGCGACATCATGGCCGCCGAGCGGACCGTCGCCGACGGCGGTGACCCGGACGAGGCCTTCCCCACCACACCGGGCCCGCGCTGCGCCTGGTGCGACTACCGCCGCACCTGCCCCGCGGGCGCGACGTTGCCGGGCAAGGAGCCGTGGGCCGCGGTCGACCGCCCCGCCGCACCCCCCACCGAGCAGGACTGAGCCGTCCCGGACGCCGCTTAACCGGTGAGGGCGGGTCAGGCGGTGGGGGCTGGTCAGGCGGTGGGGGCGGTGCTGGCCAGGCTGGCGTATCGCTCCTCGGCGGCGCGGCGCATCGGGCCTTCCCGCCAGTCGCGGGGCAGCGCGGTGAGGGCGAGCCGCAGCGTGCGTACCGTCACGTCGGCCGAGAGCGCGGTGGTCGGCAGGCCCAGCCCGCCGTAGAGCCGCCGGGCCCAGGCGGGCAGCAGGGCCAGCGCGGTGCCGGCGATCCCCAGGTACGCCCACCGTGCCGGGCTCAGGTTGAGCCCGATGCGGGCGGGCAGGCTGAGCTTCCACGGCAGCGGCGGGGCGGTCAGGAACAGCGCGGTCTCGGCGGCCTCCCGGGTCATCCGCAGCTCGGGTCGGACCTGCCGGTAGTACTCGGCGACCTCGGCGGCGGTGCCCGGCACCGTCTGCGGGTCCAGCCCCACCAGGGCGGCGACCCGACGCTGCTCGGTGTAGTAGGCGTCCACCTCGGCGGCGTCCAGCGGCACACCGGCACGGCGGCCGGTGTCGAGGAACGATTCCACCTCGGTGACGTGCACCCAGCGGAGCAGGTCCGGCTCGTCGATGCGGAACCGCTCACCGGTGGCCGGGTCGACAGCAGTCATCCGGGCGTGCAGCCGGCGTAGCCGCCGACCGGCCTCCTCCGCCTCGGCGGTGGTGCCGTAGAGGGCGGTCCCGACGTAGTTGGCGGTGCGGATCAGGCGTCCCCAGGCGTCCTGGCGGTAGTTGCTGTTCTGCGCCACCCCGGCCATCGCCCGAGGGTGCAGCGCCTGAAGGTAGAGCGAGCGCAGACCGGCGACGAACAGAATCGGCTCGGCGTGCAGCTTCCACGACACGGATCCGGGACCGAACAGGCCGGCGTCGGCAGACTCCATCATCCAAGCCTGCCACGGCACCTGGTCACCGCTTCAACGCACGGTCAGTGATCAATGGCACGACGGGTCTGGCAGCCGGGACAGAGACCCCAGAAGGTGACCTCCGCCTCGTCGACCTGGAAACCATGGGCGGTCCCGGAGTCGAGACAGGGGGCGTCGCCGACGGCGCAGTCGATGTCGGCGATCTCGCCACAGCCACGGCACACCACGTGATGGTGGTTGTCGCCCACTCGGGCCTCGTACCGGGCCGGGCTGCCGGCCGGCTCGATCCGGCGGGACAGGCCGGCGCGGGAGAGCGCCCCCAGCACGTCGTAGATCGCCTGGGTGGAGACCGAGTCGAGGCGTTGCCGTACCTGGCGGGTGATCTCGTCCACCTCGAGGTGACCGCCGCCGGCCAGGACGTCGAGCACGGCGAGGCGGGGCCGGGTGACCCGCAGGCCCTTCGACCGGAGCAGTTCCTCACCGGTTGGCATGCGTCAATGACAACACGCTGAACTCTGCGCGACAACCAGACGCCGGCCCCCGCCGTCGGGCGGTTGATCAGCCGGGCGGTTGAACCGTGCGGATCTGCGCGGCGTGTGAACCAGCAGGGCGATGGGCGGGCGATCCGGCGCGCCGTACGCTGACAGCCACGATCATCAAGCCGGAGGTGTCGATGTTCGAGAAGGCGCTGGGTCTACCCCTGCACGTGTTGGTGGTGCACGCGGTGGTGGTCTTCGTACCGCTGCTGGTGCTGCTCGCCCTCGCGTACGTCGCGCTGCCCCGGTTCCGGGCCCGCCTGGACTGGGCGGTGGCGGCGCTGGCGGTGGTGGCCCCGATCACCGCGTGGGTCAGCGTGCAGTCCGGCGAGGCGTTGCAGGAGCGGCAGATCGCGCGCGGCTTCTCCGGCGAGATCCTCGACAAGATCAACGAGCATGCCGAGTACGGCGACGTGCTGTTCTGGATCACCCTGGGACTGGCCGTGACGGTGGCGCTGTTGCTGGTGGCGACCGGCCGTCACGACCGGCTGCCGAAGCTGCCCGACTGGGCTGCCCCGGTGTTGTCCGTGCTGGTGCTGGGGCTCGGGGTGGCCGCGCTGATCTACGTCTGGCTCACCGGGCACTCCGGCGCCGAGATGGTCTGGGGCAACACCTTCGAGTAGCAGCGCCCGGGTGCGGGAATCCGGGTTCGCGTCAGAACAGCGCCCGGGTGCAGAGCAGGCAGACCAGCGCCACGAGGACCACGCCGGCGACCGCGCCCACCCCCCAGGTCACCCGCTGCGCCCGCTGTTCCTGCGCGTCGAGGGCGGTCATGTCCTGCGGCGGCAACTGTCGGGGCGGGTTGACCCGCAGGTGCACCGGTGGCCGCCAGCCGGTCGGCGGCGCGACGGTCGGTGGTGGCCCCGGATAGCCGACCGGCCCGCCACCCGGCGTCGGTCGCGGCGGCGTCGGCTCGCCGGACGTGGCCCCGTCGTCGGACTCGGGTCGACGCCACGGCTCGTCGGAGGTCGGGCCGGGTCGGGAGGTCGTCACGCCGTCCGACGCTACCAACCACACCGCCCGAAGACGGTCAGGCCGCCCCGCCGTGCCGGGGTCGAGACTCGATCAGCGCGGCGGTCACCGCCCAGGCGTCGGTGGCGTGCCCGTCATCGCCCGAGGTGGCGGGCACGTCGGCGAGACGACCACGTCGCGGTGGCAGCTGCGCAGCGGCTAACCTTGCGCCTCGTGATGACGCAGGAACCCCGCAGCCGGGGCGACGACGACCGGGTGGTCGACCTGGGCGACGACTTCACGGTGCTGCCCGAGCAGACCGCCGACGACACCGACCAGGGGTGGGGCGAGCGAACCGGCGACAACGACGACCGGTTGCTTGCCGAACGCCCGCCGCACTGGGACTGACGCGTCGGCGACCGGCCGACTCAGGAGGTGCTGGCGGCAGCCGGTGCCTTGCCACCGCCGGAGGAACCGCTCGACGAACCGCCGGTCGAACCGGACGACGAGCTGCTCGACGGGCTCGACGGCGTGCTCGTGCCGGAGGAGGACGAGTCGGACCCGCTGGACTTGGTAGTGGTGCTGCTCGACGTGCTCTCCGAGCCGGACGAGCGGGAGTCGGTGCGGTAGAAGCCGGAGCCCTTGAAGACGATGCCGACGGAGTTGAACATCTTCCGCAGTCGCCCCTCGCACGCGGGGCACTCGGTCAGCGGCTCGTCAGAGAAGGACTGCACCGCCTCGAGCTGGTGACCGCACGCGGTGCAGGCGTACTGGTAGGTGGGCACGTTCTCCTCCGGATCTGATACGGCCGGGTTGGCACTCGACGTGTTCGAGTGCCAATGGTGCGTCATGGGGACCCGGTTCGTCCAGCGGACGTGTGGGTCACGACACCCGAGAGGGTGTCGAGCGAGATCAGACCACCGGTCGGGGTGACGACCGCGCGTACCGGCCGGTCGTGACGTTCGGCCGGGAGGGTGTCGAGCAGTTCCCCGTCGTACAGCGGCGTCACCGTCAGGACGTTCGCCGGCACCCTTGCCAGCGCCCGGTCGTACGAGCCGCCACCCCGGCCCAGGCGTACGCCTCGGCGGTCCACCGCGAGGGCGGGCACGACGACCAGGTCGGCGGCGGCGATCGCGGCCAGCCCGAGCCGGGTCGTGGCCGGTTCCCGGATGCCCCGGCCGGCGGCCACGAGCGCCTGCGGCCCGGCCCAGGCGGCCCAGTCCAGATCCAGATCGTCGCGCAGGACCGGCAGCAGCAACTGCGCCCCGACCGGCAGGGCGGCGGCGAGCACCGCCGGCAGTTGCGCTCCGCCGGGCTCGCTGCCGACCGGCACGTACGCGGCGACCCGGGTCGGCCGCAGTCGGCGTACCAGGGCAGCCAGCTCGTCCTGGACGCGCGCCGCAGCCGCGTGGCGCTCGGTTTCGGTCAGGGCCCGACGGCGGGCGAGCAGCTCGACCCGCACCGCTCGCTTCGCGTCATGCGTCACTTCCGCGTCTTCCGCAAATTCCGGCACGCAACACTCCTCACGCAACGCTCGTCTTGCGGTTGCTCTGTGTCAGCATCGCAGGCAACGGTCGCGCAACTTCCGGGGGGAAGTGTTGACGCTACGCGGGCGGTTGACAGCAGCCTTCCTGGCCGTGGCGTTCGGCCCGATCCTGTTCGGGGCCGTCTTCGTCGCCTCGACCGTGACGGCGGTGGACCGTAGCCGCGCCACGGAACGGCTGGCGGTGGCCGCTGCTGCCGCGCGTACCTCGATCGACGCTCTCTGCCAGCAGTTGCGGGCCGCCGCGGACGCCGTCGCCCTGACCGCCGACCACCGGGGTGCCGCCACCCAGGTGGTCGGGCGGGGCCTCGCCGCAGCCGTGCAGGTCACCGACGTGACCGGACAGATCATCGTGGCCACCCCGAACGCTCCGCCGGCCCCCTGGCGGGACTGCGGCGACCATGCCCGGCCCACCGGGCCGGTCGCCGCGCTCGCGGTTCGGGTCGAGTTGCACGACATCAGCGGCGCGGCGCTGGGCACGGTCACCGCCGCGCAGCCTGTCGACCCGATGCTCGTCGCCCGACTGGCGGCGGTGACCGGGGTCGCGGTGACCCTGCTCGACGGTGCCGCCCCCACCCTCACGGTGGCCCACTCCACCGAGTCCGACGGCGGTGCCGAGGCGGTCCTGGCCGCCGCCTCCGCGCTGCGCGAGGAAGGTGTGACGAGTACCCCCGACGGGCGCTACCTGCGGCGGGTCGGCCCGGCCCCGGGGCAACCCCTCCCACTGGTGCTGTCGGTGCCCAGCGACCAGCCGCCCGGGCTGTACCCGGTGCTGATCGCCGTCGTGCTGCTGGCGGCCCTGCTGGGCGTGGCGGTGGCGTGGCGGCTGGCCCGGGTGACCACCCGGCCGCTCGTGGAACTGGCCGGCGCGGTGGACCGGGTCGCCGCCGGTGACCTCACCGCCCGGGTGCCGGTACGCAGCGGCGACGAGATCGGCCGGCTGGCCGAGGCGTTCAACCGGATGACCCGGGAGACCGGCGGCTACCTGGCGGCGCTGGCCAGCAGTCGGGACCAGCTGCGTGGCCACCTCGCCGTGCTCGGCGACACCCTGGCCAGTACGCACGACCTGCAACGGATCCTGCGGGTGATCCTGCACAGCGCACTCGCGGCGACCGGGGCCCGGGCCGGTGCCGTCCTGCTCACCGAGCCGGGCGGGATGCTCGTCGCGCAGTGCACCGAGGGCCTCGACGAGTACTGGGCCGGCACCGGGACGCCGCAGGTGCCGCTGGGCAGCAGCGTGGTCGGTGCGGTCGCGGCCACCGGCCAGCCCTGCCGGGGACGGATGGAGACCGCCGCCGCGTCGCCCGGCGAGCCGAGGTGCGGGACGTACATCGCGGTGCCGTTCGCCGCCCCCGAGGCCGGCAGAACCGCGGACAGCCGCTCCGGGGAGGAGGGTGCAGCGTCGGCCCGGCCGTTGGGGGTGCTCGCTCTCTACGACCGACTCGGCGGGGAGGAGTTCGACGACGACGACCTGGCGACGCTGCAGACCTTCGCCGGGCACGTGGCGGTGGCGGTCGACAACGTACGCGTCCACGAGGAGGCGCAACGGCTGTCGCTCACCGACCCGCTGACCGGCCTGTGGAACTACCGCTACCTGCGTGAGTCGCTGCGTCGTGAGGTGGAGCGGGCCAACCGGTTCGGTCGGATGGTCAGTGTCCTCGTCCTCGACCTCGACCGGTTCAAGAAGATCAACGACACGTACGGGCATGCGGCCGGCGACACCGTGCTGGCCGAGTTCGCCCGCCGGGTCCGCGGCGAGATCCGCGAGGTGGACCTCGCCTTCCGCCAGGGTGGGGAGGAGTTCGTGGTGCTGCTGCCGGAGACCGACGCCCGAGGTGCCACGATCGTCGCCGAGCGGCTCGGCGCGGCGACCCGCAACACACCGGTCGCCGTGTTGGGGCACGCGGGCGTGCAGGAGTCCATCGGGTTCACCGTTTCCATCGGCATCGCCGTCTATCCCGATCACGCCGAGACCGGACTGCGGGTGCTGGAAGCGGCGGACGAGGCGCTCTACGCCGCCAAGTCGGCCGGCCGGGACACCTGGCGGGTGGCGCAGGACACGAGTCGGATCACCGACCCGGGCGACGGCGGCACAGGTGTACGGGCCGCCCACGCGGCGCCTCCCACCCGGGAGATGCCGGTGTCGGCCGTGACGAGCAGCCCGATCGACGGCCTGCCCCGGGCTGGTCCTGTCGACGCCACCGGTGCCCCGGCCGAACGCGACGAGTCCGCCTGAGACGGTTGTGCCCTGCACCGGCTGAACCGGTCGGGTGGGCGGCGCGTCTTCCGGTCCTCACCCGCCGAGGTGCGGCCGTGGCCGATAGTCTCGCGACATGTCGGAGCACTCAGCGAACCCCTCAGCGGCCGCCGCCGGTCGCCCCCGTGCTGTCAAGGCCGTGATCCCGGCTGCGGGCCTGGCGACCCGGTTCCTGCCGGCCACCAAGGCGGTTCCCAAGGAACTGTTGCCGGTCGTCGACCGTCCGGTGTTGCAGTACATCGTCGAGGAGGCCGCTCAGGCCGGCATCGGCGACATTCTGCTGATCACCGGCCGCGGCAAGACATCGATGGTCGACCACTTCGACCGCCGGCCCGACCTGGAGGAGCGGCTCGCGGAAAAACCTGACCTGCTAGCCGCCGTCAAGCGGACCGAAGAACTGGCGGCCATCTACACCTGCCGGCAGCCCGAGCAGTTGGGTCTCGGCCACGCCGTCGGGTACGCCGAGTCGCACGTCGGAGACGAGCCCTTCGCAGTGCTGCTGGGCGACGAGTTCGTCAAGCCCTCCGAACCGCTCCTGCCGGCCATGCTGGAGCTTCAGGCCCGTACCGGCGGGGTGGTGCTGGCCTTCTTCGAGGTCGACCCGGCCGAGACCAAGCGGTACGGCATCGCCTCGGTCGAGCCGGCGGAGGCCGAGCTGACCGACATCGGCGAGGTCGTCAAGGTCACCGGCATGGTCGAGAAGCCGACACCGGAAGAGGCGCCGAGCAACCTGGCCGTACTGGGCCGCTACGTCCTGCCCGGCAGGATCTTCGATGCCATCCGGCGTACCCAGCCGGGCAGCGGCGGCGAGATCCAGCTGACCGACGCGATGGAACTGCTGCGGACCGAGGGCACCCCGGTGCACGCGATCGTCTACCGGGGCACCCGCTACGACACCGGCATGCCGCTGGGCTACCTCCAGACCGTGGTGCAGATCGCCGCCGAGCGCGAGGACCTGGGCAGCGAGTTCCGCAAGTGGCTTGCCGAATTCGTCAACTCCGACGCGTCGGGCGGTCGGGATACATGACCGCGACGGCCGACGCCGAGGCGGCCGAAAACGGGTTGACGCCGCTCGCCGACTACCTGGGCAGTGTGCTGCGCAGGTTACGCGCGCTGCCTCCACTCGACCTCGACCTCACCCAGGCGTACGGCAACGTCCTCGCCGAGGACGTCGTCGCGCCGCACTCGTTCCCGGCCTTCGACCAGGCGGCCGTGGACGGGTACGCCGCGCGCTGGGAGGACATCGCCGGCGGGGGCCGGGGCACGATCTACGTCCCGGCCCAGTCGGGCGGGGCCGCCGGCCGCACCGTACGGCTCAATGTGGTCGGTGACCTCGGCGCGGCCAGTTGGCGTCCGGTCCGCCTCACCCCGGGCTCGTGCTTCTCGGTCGCCGCCGGTGCGCCACTGCCGATCGCCGCCGACGTGGTGGTGCCGGTGGAATGGACCGACCAGGGCATGGCGGCGGTGGAGATCTTCCGCGTCCCCAAACGGGGGTACGGGGTACGCCGCACCGGCGAGGAGGTGGCCGCCGGTGCGGTGCTCGCCCGCTCCGGCACGTACGTCTCGCCGGCGTTGGTGGCGGTGCTCGCCGCCACCGGCATCGGGCACGTGGTGGTCCGCCCCAGCCCTCGGGTGGTGATCGTGGCCACCGGCGACGAACTTGTCGACGTGGGCCGGGGCAGCCAGCCCGGTCAGGTGGTGGACGCCAACTCGCACGCGTTGACCGCCGCCGCGGCGGAGGCGGGCGCGCTGGCGTACCGGGTGGGCATCTGCGACGACGACCCGGAAGGGCTGCGCGGCCTGCTGGAGGACCAGACGCTGCGGGCCGACCTGATCATCACCACCGGCGGCACCGGCACCGGGCCGGGTGACATGGTCCGTCGCATCCTGTCCCGCCGGGAGGGCAACCGGGCCGGCCCGGTCACCTTCACCGACGTGGCGCTCTACCCCGGCACCGCGCTCGGGTTCGGCACCGTCGGCGCCGAGGAAGTGCCGGTGGTCTGCCTGCCCGGCGACCCGGGTGCCGCGATGATCGGCTTCGAGGTGCTGGCCCGTCCGGCGATCAACCTGCTCGCCGGCGCCGAACCGGTCTTCCGTCCCAGCGTGCGGGCACACCTGCTGGAGACCGTCTCCTCACCCGCCGGGCTGCGCGAGTTCCGGCCCGCGCACGTCGCCGAGCGGCGAGGCGGGGGTTACACTGTCCAACCGCTCAATGGCGGCCCGTTCACCCTCTCCGGCCTGGCAGAGGCGAACGGACTTCTCGTACTCGGCGAGCGGGTGACCGCCGCCGCCGCTGGCTCCACGGTGGACGTGCTGCTGCTCGACCGCCGCCGCTGACGCTGCAACGTGGAGGACAGGTGCGGTTCCGACAGGCACCCGGCTGGCCGGCGGTACTCACCGACGGTCCGGTGACCCTGCGGCCGTACCGGCGCTCCGACGCGATGGCCTGGTCGGAGGTGCGCTGCGCCAACCGTGAGTGGCTGGCCCCCTGGGAGTCGTCGCTGGGCGGTGACTGGGACCAGCTGAACTCGCCGGCCACCTTCCGATGGGTGTACCGGGACCAGCGGCGATCGGCGCGTACCGGTGAGGGCATGCCGTTCGCGGTCTGCCTCTACGCCGACGGCGAGGAGCGTCTGGTCGGGCACATCAACGTGGGCAACATCGTGCGCCGCGCGTTCTGCTCCGGCTACGTCGGCTACTGGGTGGACCGCCGGGTCGCCGGCCGGGGCGTGATCCCGACCGCGTTGGCCCTCGTCGTCGACCACGCCTTCGGCCCGGGTGGGCTGCACCGGGTGGAGGTCAACATCCGGCCGGAGAACCGGCCGTCGCGCCGGGTGGTGGAGAAGCTGGGCTTCCGCGAGGAGGCGTACCACCCGCGCTACATGCACATCGACGGCGCCTGGCGCGACCACATCGGATACGCGATGACCAGTGAGGAAGTCGCCGCCGAGGGCGGGCTGCTGGCCCGCTGGCACCGGCTACGTGCCCGTACGCCATGATCACGCCGTGAGGCGTCCCACGTGCAGGATCGGCGCGGCGCGGTGGTTCCGGCGACGCTGACCCGTAACCTCAAGTAACTGCAAGCTGCGGCAGGCGCTGCCCGCTCCGCACGTTTCACGTCGCCGACGCCGTTCGGTGAAAGATTCTGCGGCCGGTCGGCGGTTGCTTCGAATCTGGTGACGGGAGGGGTGAGGGTGCCGACCTCGGTGCTCCTCGCCGTCCTCGCCGCCGCCGGTCTGCTCGCCCTCGCTCCGGCGTTGGTTCGCCGGTACGACGCCGCCGAGCGGCTGGTGGCGGAGCGGGCGCAGTCGACGGCGCGGGTGCTCCAACGCCGCCGACGACGTCGCACTGTCCCGGGACGCCGCCCTGTCAACGCGCCCCGCGCCCTGGTCGTCACGCTCAGCGAGGATTCCGCCTCGGGGGAACTCGCCGCCCCGGTCTCCGGACCACCCGCGCCTCGCCGCGCCGCCGAGTTGACGGACTCGTCGCCCCCTCGCTCCGGCGAGCCGGGTCGTCGCTCCGGTCGGCCGAGCCGACTGCGGTCCGTGCCGTCCGCCGCAGGGCGGTCCCGCCGCCGCCCCGACCGGCGTCGCCCGCACACCCCTGTCATCTACCGCCGCCGCCGGGTGCTCGCCGCGCTGTTCCTGCTCAACGCCGTCGAACTGGTCGGCGTGGCAGTGGTCGGCCCCGGCTTCTGGATCAGCTTCGCGGTCACCGCCACCCTCCTGCTGGTGTACGTCGTACACCTGCGGGCCCGTGCGCTCGCCGACCAGCGCCGCCGCCGGGCCCGCGCCCGCGAGGCCGCCTGGCTCGCCGCCCGCCAAGCCGAGGTACGCCGCGAGCAGGCCCGCCGCGCCGCCGCCCGACGCGAGGCCCAACGCCGCCTGGCTGCCCAGCGGGAAGCCGTCCGGCGGGCCGCCATGGGCCTGGACCGCCCCGCCGACCTGCCACCCGCCGCCAACGGCGGCTCGGTCTCCTATCGCCGCACCGGCGGCCTTCGCGGACGCCCCTACGAAGCCGGCCGAGGCTCCCACTCCGCCTGACCAACCCGCCCCCCGTCCCGACGGGCGTTCCCCGGGCCCGACTCCATTTCGCCGATGTTGCGGTATCCGGCTGGTGCGGACACCGCAACATCGCCGAACTTGCGCGACCACCCTGAAGCGGAGGCGGGGGCGGCCGGGCGGGGCGGTTCGCGGTGGAGGTGGTCGACCTGTTAGCCTTGGCGCCGGCCCGCCCGGTGACAGCCGGGTGGGACCGACGCCGGTTAGCCGGCGGAGGGGCTGTGGCGCAGACCGGTAGCGCACCTCGTTCGCATCGAGGGGGTCAGGGGTTCAAATCCCCTCAGCTCCACCCAGTTCGAAGGCCGTTTCCGCTAGTCGGAGACGGCCTTTTCGATCTTGTACAGCAGTGAGGCAGTAGCGCGGCCGGCGTACTTCTGGTGCCGCCTCTGATCCTTCCGGCAAGGCCTCGAAAGAGGTGCCCAGCGCTGCTGGTGGGTGTGTGGCGGCGGTAACGGTGGTCAGGGCTTGACTGTGCCGTGGCGGCATGGTGTGTCCTCGGGGCATGGGTCGAAGCACGTGGGCTTATCTGGGGTCGTACAGCCTGTCTCTGCTGGGGAACGGGGTCGCGTCGGTCCTGTTTCCGCTGCTGGTGCTTGCGCAGACCGGCGACATTCTCGCGGCCGGGATTCTTGCCTCGGTGACCGCCGCTGTCGCTGCGGTCGTCGGCGTGCTGGCCGGGGTGATCGTGGACCTGGTCAACCGGCGGACCGTGTCGATTGTCAGCGATGTGCTGTCGGCGGTGTCGGTTGCGGCGGTGCCGGTCGTGGACGCCCTGTGGGGGTTGAACCTGACGTGGTTCATCGTGCTGGGCGTGCTCGGCTCGTTCGGTGACATGCCGGGGATGACGGCGCGGGAGACATTGCTGCCCCGGCTCGTCGAACTCGACGGGGGTAAGCCGGGCGCGTTGGAGCGGCTGGTCGGCGTACGCGAGGCGTTGTCGGGTGCGCTGGTGTTGATCGGCCCCGGGCTGGGCGGGTTGCTGGTGTGGCTGGTCGGGGTGAGTTCGGCCACCTTGTTCATCACGGCTGGGATGAGCGTTGCCGCGGCGTTGCTGTCATTCGCGATGTCGTCGAGGGTGGGAGAAGTCAACCGGCCGGACGGGGATGCCGCGCGGGCAGGTGTGCGTACGGTGGTCTCTGATCTTGTGGCCGGGTGGCGGTTCCTGCTGGGGCATCGGCTGGTGCTGGGGGTGAGCGTGCTGTCGGCGGTGCTCATCGCGGTGATCGTGGCGTTGCAGACCACGATCATGCCCGCCTATTTCACGAGCGAGAGCCTGCCCGAGTTCAGCGGGTTCGCCGCGATGGGCATCGCGGTCGGCAGCCTGGTCAGCGCCGCCATCTACGCGGCGACAGTGGGCAAGGTGTCGCGTCGTACCTGGTTCGTGATCGGGATGGTCGGCATCGGCATCGGGTTCACCGTGATCGGTCTGCTGGCAGCGCCGTGGCTGGTGCTCGCCGCGGCCGTGTTCATCGGATTGACGAACGGTCCCATGTCGGCGGTGTTGGGGGTGGCGACCATCGAGGCGACCCCTGACCAACTGCGCGGACGGGTGCTCGGCGTACAGAATGCGCTCATGCTCGCCGCTCCCGCGCTCACCGCGGCTCCCATCGCCGCGATCGCCTCGGGTCGCGGGCTGGAGACGGCCGGCATCGGGCTCGCGGTCGTCATCGTGCTGACCGTCATCGTCGCGCTCTGCGCCCCCGCCTTCCGGTCGTTGGACAGGCTGAATCCGGTAGCGGAAGCAGAGGGCTGATCGTGGCGTGGAGCACCCGGCAACTCGCGGATCTGGCAGGGGTCACCCTGCGGTCGATCCGCCACTGGCATGACATCGGGCTGCTTCCCGAACCGGAGCGCCTGACGAACGGTTACAAGCAGTACGGCGCGCGGCATCTCATTCTCGCGCTGCGCATCAGTCGGCTCAGCGGCCTCGGGTTCGCTCTGGACGACGTGGCGCGCATGCTCGCATCCCAGGAGTACGGCCAGGAGTCGCTGCACGGGCTGCGGGCGGAACTGGACACCACGATCGGCAGGCTCGAACGCATCCGCACCGAGATCGACGAGCTGATCCGCCTCGGCGTCTCGCCGGACCTGTCAACCGAAGCGCTTGTTGCCATGGAGACACTTGGGCGCGACCCCGCGTCACGTGACGTAGCGATCATCTTGTCCCACCTGATGCCTCGGGAGGACATGGTCGCTCTCGTCGCGGTCCTCGAAGGCGTGCCCGAAGAGTTGAAAAGCATCAACACGGCGATCCTCGAACTGCCCGCCGAGGCGTCGGAGGACGAGATCGTCACGCTCGCCGATCGTGCGGCCACCGCGCTCAAGACGTTCATCGCCGTCAACTACGAGACGTTCCCGGACATCGGCGGCAGTCGGGTGAGCGCCGATGTCGTCGGTGTGGTCGCGACCGAGAACATGAACCAGGCCCAACGGCGCGTCATGCGCCTCATCCAGGATCAGTTGCCCGTCGAACCTCGGGGACAGCAACCCCGGCGAGACCGCTGAGCCCGTCGGAGGGCCGGTGCAGGGGCAAGGCGATGAGCAGTGGCTACGCTCGCGTCGTGACGCACGAGAAGGAGATCACCGAACCGGTCGACCTGTGTCTGGCCAACGGGCGGCTCCGGCCTGACGCGGTGGGGTGGAGCCGCCGTCCCGTACACCGGGCGAACCTGCGTGGCTGGGGCCGCAACAAGCGCTGGGAGTACTGGGGGATCGTCACCCCGAGCCACATCGTCGGCCTGGTCGCCTCGTCGCTGGACTACGCCGGGGTGCACAGCCTCTACGTGCTCGACCGTACGACGAATGTCGAGATCGACCGTGGCGTGGTGGTTCCGTTCGCGCGCGGCACCGTCTTTCCGCCGGTCAGCGGGGCGGGTGAGGTGCGGGCCCGCGGCGCCGGGATCTCGATCGACATCGACCAGTCGGCGATGGGCACCACGATCCGGGCCACCGCTGAAGACATCGAGGTCGACCTGGTGGTGCCGCTGGGGCACGAGTCGCTCGGCGTGGTGGTGCCCTGGAGCAGCCGCCGGTTCCAGTACACGGTCAAGGACGTCGGTCGCCCGGTGCACGGCACACTGCGGGTCAGCGGGGTGCCGTACGTGGTCGACGAGGCCGACTCGTTCGCCGTACTGGATCACGGGCGTGGGCGGTGGCCGTACGCGATCCGCTGGAACTGGGCCGCCGGCAGCGGCCCGGGTCGGGCCATCCAACTCGGCGGCCGGTGGACCGACGGCACCGGCTCGACCGAGAACGGCCTCTTCGTCGACGGCCGGCTGCACAAGATCGGCGACGAGTTGCGCTGGGAGTACGACCGCGCCGACTGGCTGCGGCCGTGGCGGATCAGCGGCCAGCGGGTGGACGTGCGGTTCCACCCCTTCCACGAGAAGGTGGCCCGGACCAACCTCGGTGTGCTCGCCAACGAGACACACCAGTGCTTCGGGCACTTCACCGGCTGGGCGACGACCGATGATGGTGAGCGGGTCGACCTGGACGGTCTGGTCGGTTGGGCCGAGGAAGCACGCAATCGCTGGTAGCGGGTATGTCGAGATCCGGTGGTTGGCTCCGTCCCCTGGGTGGAAGCGGCCAGAATGGGTCGTACAGGCATCGAGGAGAACCAGCATGGCAAAGTATCTGCTGCTCAAGCACTACCGTGGTGCGCCGGCTGCGGTAAACGACGTGCCCATGGACCAGTGGACGCCGGAGGAGATCTCGGCCCACATGCAGTACATGAGCGACTTCGCGGCCCGGCTGGAGGCGACGGGCGAGTTCGTCGACGGCCAGGCGCTCGCCCCGGAGGGGACCTTCGTCCGGTACGACGGGGAGGGCCGTCCGCCGGTCACCGACGGTCCGTTCGCCGAGACCAAGGATCTCATCGCCGGCTGGATGATCATCGACGTCGACAGTTACGAACGGGCCATCGAGTTGGCCGGGGAGTTGTCGGCCGCGCCGGGGGCGGGCGGCAAGCCGATCCACGAATGGCTGGAGGTGCGCCCGTTCCTGGCCGCGCCGCCCACCATCACGCAGTGACCTGATGGACGAAGCACTGCTCCGGAGCCTCATTCCGGGCGTGCTCGGGGCCCTCGTCCGCCGCGGAGCAGACTTCGCGGCGGCCGAGGACGCCGTCCAGGACGCGCTTGTCGAGGCGATCCGGACGTGGCCCACCGACCCGCCACGGGATCCGCAACGCTGGCTGATCACCGTGGCCTGGCGTCGGTTTCTCGACGTGGCCCGGGCGGACGCCGCGCGCCGCCGACGGGAGGACCTCCTCGACGAGGAACCGGCACCAGGGCCCGCCGTTTCGGTGGACGACACGCTGGCGCTGTATTTCCTCTGCGCCCATCCGTCGCTGACGCCGTCGTCGGCCGTCGCGCTCACGCTGCGCGCGGTCGGCGGGCTGACCACCCGCCAGATCGCCCAGGCGTACCTGGTGCCCGAGGCGACAATGGCGCAGCGCATCAGCCGGGCCAAGCGCACCGTCTCGGCCGTGCGGTTCGACCAGCCGGGCGACGTCGCCACCGTGCTGCGGGTGCTGTACCTGGTCTTCAACGAGGGCTACTCGGGTGACGTCGACCTGGCCGCCGAGGCGATCCGACTGACCCGGCAACTCGCGGCGGTGATCGACCATCCCGAGGTGGCGGGGCTGCTCGCCCTCATGCTGCTGCACCACGCCCGCCGCGCGAGCCGGACCGCGCCCGACGGCAGCCTGGTGCCGCTCGCCGAGCAGGACCGGGGCCGCTGGGACACCACCGCGGTCGCCGAGGGCATCGCGCTCCTGCAGGCGGCGCTCGCGCGGGACCGGCTGGGCGAGTTCCAGGCCCAGGCCGCCATCGCGGCACTGCACGCCGACGCCCGCGCGGCCGAGGAGACCGACTGGGTGCAGATCGTCGAGTGGTACGACGAACTCGCGCAACTGACCGACAGCCCGGTCGTACGACTCAACCGGGCGGTCGCCGTCGGGGAGGCCGACGGTCCACGCGCCGGTCTGGTGGCGCTCGCAGCATTGGACGAGGCGCTGCCCCGGCACACAGCCGTCGCGGCGTACCTGCACGAACGCGACGGCAACCTGGTGACGGCGGCGCGCCTGTACGCCGAGGCCGCTCGCAAGGCACACAACCTCCCCGAACGGGATCACCTGACCCGCCAGGCCGCTCGCCTCAACACCAGCCTGTCCCGCTGAAGCGCCGACTGATCGCGGGGTCAGTAAACCAGCGACCCGGTCGACTCGCGTCCTGAGTCGACTGTCAGGATTGCGGCCATGACGGTTCGATCTGCGCACAGGGTTGCACTGGTCACGGGCGGAAGCCGGGGCATCGGCGCTGCGGTCGCGCGCCGGCTGGCCGAGGACGGCATCAACGTCGCGTTCACCTACCGCGCCGCCGAGGCGAGCGCGAAGGCCGTGGTCGCCGACATCGAGGCGTACGGTCGGAGGGGTTTGTCGATAAGCGCGGACAGCGCCGACCCGGCGGCGGTCGTGGGTGCGGTCGAGCGGACCGTCGCCGAGTTCGGGCGGCTGGACATCCTGGTCAACAACGCCGGGGTGTTCGCCGGCGGGCCGATCGAGTCGGTCAGCTTCGAAGACCTCGACCGGGCGGTCGCGGTGAACGTGCGCGGGGTGTACCTGGTCACCCAGGCGGCGGTCCGCCACATGGGCGCCGGTGGGCGGATCGTCAACATCGGCAGCAGCTTCGCCAGCCGGGTGGCGGCGCCCGGGGTGAGCGCGTACGCGATGACCAAGAGCGCGGTCAACGGGCTGACCCGGGCACTGGCCCGGGAACTCGGCCCGCGCGGGATCACCGTCAACCTGATCCTGCCCGGCTCCACCGACACCGACATGAACCCGGCGGACAGCGCCGCTGCCGACGCCCAGCGCACCCAGATCGCCCTCGGTCGCTACGGGTCCCCGGCCGACGTGGCGGCCACGGTCAGCCACCTCGTCGGCGACGGTGGACAGCACATCAGTGGCGCGTCGATCGCCGTCGACGGCGGTGCCACGGCCTGAGCCGGCCTGAGCGGCCGCCGGCCTGACGGGGTGGGCTACTGGAGCCCGCCCCGCACGGCGGTGATGCGCTGGGTGTTGAAGCCGAGCCAGTGCATGCGGCCGACGTAGCGGGCGTGTTCGACCTTGAGACAGCGGTCCAGGATGACCGTCAGACCGCCTTCCTCGGCGATGCGGGCACCCTCCTCGTTGATCACACCGAACTGGGTCCACAGCGTGCCGGCCTTGATTGCGACCGCCTCGCGGGCGATCTGCGGCAGGGCGCTGGGTGCCCGGAAGACGTTGACGATGTCCACCGGCACCGGTACGTCGGTCAGGCTCGGGTAGCTGCGCTCACCGAGGATCTCGGTCTCCCGAGGGTTCACCGGGATCATCCGATAGCCGTGCCGCTTCAGGTAGTAGCCGACGAAGTTGCTGGCCCGCAGCGCATTGCCGGACAGCCCGACGACCGCGATCGTCTTCGCCGTGTGCAGGGCGCGCTGGATGGTCGACACGTCCTGGTACCGCTCGACTGCGAACATGCCTGTCACTCCTCCACGGTCGCAGCGGCGACGTGCGCGAACGCCTGATCCAGGTCCCAGATCAGATCCTCGACGGATTCGGTGCCGACCGACAGTCGTACGGTTCCCGGCCCGACTCCGGCCGCCTGCAGTTCGGCGTCGCTCAGCTGCCGGTGGGTGGTGCTGGCCGGGTGGATGATCAGGCTCTTGGCGTCGCCGACGTTGGCGAGGTGGGACCAGAGCGTCACACGGCGGATCAGGTTCTGTCCACCGTCGCGTCCGCCGGCGCAGTCGAACGAGAACACTGCCCCCGGGCCCAGGGGCAGGTACTTCTCCACAAGCGGCTGGTACCTGCTGTCGGGCAGGCCGGGGTAGGTGACGTTGGAGGCCAGCGGGTGCGATTCGAGGAAGGCCGCCACCCGGCGGGCGTTGGTGACGTGCCGCTCCATTCGCAGCGACAACGTCTCCAGGCCCTGGAGGAACAGGAACGCGTTGAACGGCGAGAGTGCGCCGCCGAGATCCCGCAGCGTCTCGGCGCGCAGCTTCATCAGATAGCCGTACGTGCCGAACGTCTCGTGGAACTGGAGACCGTGATAGGCCGGTGACGGGTCGGCGATGACCGGGAACCGGCCGTTCGACCAGTTGAAGGTGCCGGCCTCCACGACCACACCACCGATGCTGGTGCCGTGACCGCCGATGAACTTCGTCGCCGAGTGGACCACGATGTCGGCGCCCCACTCGATGGGCCGGCAGAGGTACGGCGTGGCGAAGGTGTTGTCGACGACAAGCGGTAGCTCGTGTTCGTGGGCGATGCCGGCCACCGTCTCGATGTCCAGCACGTTCCCGCCGGGATTGCCGATCGTCTCGCCGAAGAACGCCTTCGTGTTCGCCCGGACCGCCTTGCGCCACGCCTGCGGATCGTCGGGGTCGACCCAGCTCAGCTCGACGTTCATCTTGCGCAGCAGGTGCTTGAGCTGGTTGACCGTGCCGCCGTACAGGGCCGCGGAGGCGACGACGTGGTCGCCCGGCTCCAGCAGGGTGAACAGTGCCGCCGCCTGGGCGGCGATCCCGCTTGCGAAGGCCACCGCACCTGCGCCGCCTTCGAGGTTGGCGATCCGTTCCTCGAACACCGCGACGGTCGGATTCATGATCCGCGAGTACGTGTTGCCGTACTCCTGGAGGTTGAAGTAGGCGGCGGCCGACTCCGGATCCTCGAAGACGTAGCTGGTGGTCTGGAAGATCGGCACTGCCCGCGCGCCCGTGTTCGGGTCGGGGCGTTGCCCGGCGTGCAGTTGCCGGGTCTCGAACCCGAACTCGTGGGCGTTCTCGATGCGGTTCGGCTGTTGGGTCACGGATTCCTCGTTGCTCTCCGACGCTCGCTGGCTCACTGCTCGGCCAGGAAGCGACGGACGATGGGGGTTTGCTGTGCTTCCTCCAGCAGGAAGCTGTCGTGGCCGTAGGGTGCCTCGATCAGGTGGAACTCGACCGGCTTGCCGAGGGAGCGCAGCGCCTGCTCGATCTCGGCGGAGGCGGCCGGTGGATAGAGCCAGTCGGAGCTGAAGGCGATCAGCAGCGTACGGGCCGAGACGCCGGCCAGCGCCTGCTGGAGGGACCCGCCGCCGTGTTCCCGTGCGAGGTCGAAGTAGGTCAATGCGCGGGACAGGTAGAGATAGGTGTTGGCGTCGAAGCGTCGGACGAACGACGCCGCCTGGTGTTGCAGGTAGTTCTCGACCTCGAATTCCGGTTCCCGCAGGGTGTAGCGGATGTCGTCGGCGAACTGCAACCGTCGGCCGAACCGGTCGCCCAGCGCGGGCGCCGACAGGTAGGTGATGTGCCCGAGCATCCGGGCCACTCCCATGCCGGCGTCGGGTGTCTGGCCGGTGCCGTAGTAGTGGCCGTCCTGCCAGGCGGGGTCGCGCATGATCGCGTCTCGGGCGATCGCGTTCCAGGCGACTCCCTGCGGGTGCAGCGCGTGGGTGGAGGCGATCACCACGGTGGCGTCGACCTGGTCGGGGTAGCGAACGGCCCATTCCAGCGCCTGCATGCCGCCGAGTGAGCCGCCGGCCACCGCCGCGAGCCGCTCGATGCCGAGCACGTCGAGGAAGGCACGCTGGCAGCGGACCATGTCGCCCACAGTGAGGACCGGGAAATCCGAGCCGTACGGGCGGCCGGTGGCCGGGTCGGTCGAGGACGGGCCGGTCGTGCCGCGGCAGCCGCCGATCAGGTTCGTGGCGATGACGAAGTAGCGGTCGGTGTCGAAGGCCTTGCCGGGGCCGATCATGCCGTCCCACCAGCCGAGGCCCTTGCCGGTCGGGCCGTCGCGACCCTCGGCTCCGAACCCGTCCCGGGTGCTGGCCGCTGGTGGGGTCTTGGCGAAGCCCGCCGCGTGTGCGTCACCGCTGAGCGCGTGGCAGACGAGGATGACGTTGTCGCGCTGCGGCGAGAGCGTGCCGTACGTCTCGTAGGCCACCCGGACGGGGTGCAGCTCGCGTCCACAATCGAGGGTCAACGGGGCCGACAGGTCCAGGTGCTGCGTCTCGACGCTGCCGACCGAGCCGGCCGACAGGGTCGCTGCGGCCATGCGAGCGATGATAGCTAGCCAAACTCCGGGCAGGCCAGTGTATTGTCGTTTTTCTCGATAGGTCTTCTAGGAAATCGGGCGCGAGGGGAGATTCATCACATGTCGGGTGTCGACAACGGGGTGAACGTGCAGGCACTGCTCGACGCGCGGGAGGTGCTGAAGGGGGCACCCGAGGCCGCCCAGTTCGTCTGGCGCGCAACCTCGAAGTGGGAGAAGGGCGTCCACAGCACCACCACGATTCAGAAATACTTCGGGCTCGGCCAGGAGCAGTCGCACAAGACCAGGGCGGAGTTCTCCGCCGACCACCCCGAGGTCTTCGCTGCCGAGGACAACGGCATCACCCCGATCGAGTACCTCCTGGTCGGCCTGGCGAGCTGCCTGACGGCCGGCGTGGCGTCCGTCGCCCAGAACCGGGGCATCCAGCTGCGTTCGGTCTCCTCGACGGTCGAGGGCAGCCACGACATCCGGGGCATTCTCGGTGCCGACAGCGACGTCCGGAACGGTTTCAACGACATCAAGGTCACCTTCAACATCGACGCGGACGCCTCCAAGGAGGATATCCAGGCGTTGGTGGCCCAGTCGCAGAAGCGATCGGCGGTCTTCGACGCGCTCACCAACCCGACCGACGTCACGGTCGAAGTCGCCTGAGGCGGGCCGAGCGATCGAGCACGTCACCACGATCGTCGTCGGGGCCGGGCACGCCGGCCTGGCGGCGAGCTACTTCCTCACCGAGCAGGCGATCGACCATGTCGTGCTCGAACGCGGCGAGATCGCCAACTCGTGGCGGCACGAGCGGTGGGACTCCCTGCGACTGCTCACCCCCAACTGGCTGAACCGGCTACCCGGCCACAGCTACCAGGGACCGGACCCGGACGGTTACCTGACGATGGGCGAGGTGGTCGAGTTCATCGAGCACTTCGCCGTCGCCTCGGCCGCGCCGGTGCGTACCGGCACGAACGTCGAGTCGTTGCGGCGCGACGGCGACGGGTATCTCGTCTCGACAAGTCGCGGCGACCTGCGCTGTCGGGCGGTGGTCCTGGCCAGCGGCGCCTGCAACGTACCGACGGTGCCGGCGATCAGTGCCGGGGTGCCGACCTCCGTCGCGCAGCTGACACCCTTCGACTACCGCGGCCCGGATCACGTCGCCGAGGGCGGCGTACTGGTGGTGGGCGCTTCGGCCACCGGTGTGCAACTCGCGGCGGAGCTGCAACGCGCCGGCCGCCAGGTGATCCTGGCGGCGGGCGAGCACGTGCGAATGCCGCGCGTGTACCGGGGACGCGACGTGCTGTGGTGGATGGACGCCTCGGGCGTGTGGGACCAGCGGTACGACGAGGTCGACGACCTCACGCGGGCCCGTCGACTGCCGTCGCCGCAACTCGTCGGCACCCCGGAGCGCAGCACCCTCGACCTCAACGCGCTCACCGGACTCGGCGTCGAACTGGTCGGCCGGCTGGCCGCCGTACGCGACGGATCTGCGCTCTTCTCGGGCGGGCTGCGTAACGTGTGCTCGCTCGCCGACCTGAAGATGCGACGCCTGCTGGCCGGCTTCGACGAGTGGGCCCGTACCACCGGCCGGGACGCCGAAGTCGGACCGCCGGAGGAGTTCGCGCCCACCACCGTCGCTGCCTCGACCCGGCTACGCCTCGACCTGCGCGGCGGTGAGGTGGGCACGATCGTCTGGGCGACCGGCTTCCGCCCCGACTACCGGTGGCTCGACGTGCCGGTGGTCGACGAGAAGGGTCGGCTGCGCCACGAAGGGGGAGTGCTCGACAGCCCCGGCCTGTACGCCCTGGGTCTGCCGCTGCTGCGACGACGCCGATCCACCTTCATCAGCGGCATCGAGGACGACGCCCGCGCGGTGGTCGACCACCTCGCGAAGCACCTTCCTGCGTCGGCAGGCTGATCAGCTGGCCGACGCGAAGTGTCGGGTCGCGGTGCGGACGAGCCCGGCCACGGCGCGGGAGCGGTTGTGCGGGAGCCAGGCGAGAACGGTGGTGACGTGCGGCGCGTCGGTCAGGCTGACGGCAGCGTGTGCGTTCCACAGCCATGATCGGGACGAGGCGCAGAGCACGGCCACGGTGTGCCCGAGCGCGATCAGTTGCGCCAGCTGGGACTGGTCGTGGATCTCGGGACCCGGGCCGGGCTCGTACGTGCCGTCCTGTCGGGGCCAACGGGCGACCGGCAGCTCCGGTATGTCACTCACATCAGCCACGGTCAGCGACGTACGCGCGGCGAGGGGATGCCCGGCGGGCAGGATGGCGACCTGCTGTTCGGTCAGCAGATCCTCGGTGTCGAGCCCGGTGAGGTCGTCGAAGGGCCGCTGCATGAGGGCGACGTCGGCGCGGCCGTCGCGCAGCATCCGCGCCTGTTCGCCCATGCGACACAGCAGCACCTCGACCTCGACCGCGCCAGGTTCGGCGGCGTGGGCGTCGAGAAGCTTTCGCAACAGTTCGTGATTCGCGCCGGCCTTCGTCACCAGGGCGAGGCGGTTCGGGGTGGAGGCGGCCCGACGCGTGCGGCGGGCCGCTGCCGTGGTCGCGTCGAGGATGGCGCGGGCCTCGTCGAGCAACACCTGGCCCGCGTCGGTGAGGGTGACGCTGCGGCGGTCACGGTCGAGCAGGGTGACACCGAGACGCCGTTCGAGTTGCGCGATCGCCCGGGACAACGGTGGCTGAGCGATGCCGAGGCGCTCGGCCGCCCGGCTGAAGTGCAGTTCCTCGGCGACCGCGACGAAGTACCTGAGTTCGCGGGTCTCCAACGTGTCCACCGATCGACGATACTGCGGTGATACCGGCCGGGTATCACAGGGCACCGCTTCGGTGTAACGGAGCCACCGATCGTCGAGCCACCATCGGCGTCATGAGCGACACGAAGACCGCGCTGGTCACCGGCGCGAACAAGGGACTCGGATACGAGATCGCGGCAGGGTTGGGCACGCGCGGCTACCGGGTGGCGGTGGGGGCCCGGGACCGCGCCCGGGGCGAGGCGGCGGTGGCGAAGTTGCTCGCCGCCGGGGTCGACGCGTTCGCCGTGCCGCTGGACGTGACGAGCGACCGGAGCGTTGCCGATGCGGCGGCACTTATCGAACGCCTCGATGTTCTGGTCAACAACGCCGGAATCTCCGGTGAGACGGGGCCGGGTTGGGTGCAGGATCCGACGATGCTGGACCTCGACGTCGTCGGCGCGGTCGTGGACACGAACGTCTACGGCGTGATCCGGGTGACCAACGCGATGCTGCCGATCCTGCGCCGCTCGGCCGCCCCGCGAATCGTCAACATCTCCAGCAGTGTCGGCTCCTTGACCTGGCAGTCGGACCCGACGATCGACGTCGGCCCGATCATGGCGGCCTACTCGCCGACGAAGTCGTTCCTCAATGCCGTCACCGTGCACTACGCGCGGCAGTTCGCCGGTACGAACATCCTCATCAACGCTGCCTGCCCCGGCCTGGTGGCAACCGACTTCACCGGTTTCCATGGCCGACCGCCCCAGGAGGCCGCAGCAACCCCGATCCGCCTGGCCACCCTCCCTGACGACGGCCCCACCGGCAGGTTCTTCAACGACACCGGCCCCATCCCCTGGTAACCCCCACCCCACCCCCGGCTCCGCTGCGTTGATCAAGAGGTTTTGGTCGCCGGAAGTCCGATTTCACGACCAGAGCCTCTTGATCAACGAGCAAAGGGGGAGGGTGAGGATTGTGTTGACGAAAGTCGATGTTAGCGCTATCAATGCGTTAGCGCGATGTCGGGTCGCGGTGACGAGAGGCGAGTTGACATGCGACTGAAGCTGCTCGGCAGGAGGGTGCCGGGAGCGTTTGCCGTCCTGGTCATGGCGGCTGTCGGCGCGTTGGTGGGGCCGGGCGTGCCGGCGCGGGCCGCCGCCGTGGTCCTCACGAATCCGCTGGCCGAGCAGCGCGCCGACCCGCACATCCACCGGCACACCGACGGTTACTACTACTTCACCGCGACGGTGCCCGAGTACGACCGGATCGTGCTGCGCCGCGCCACCACGTTGCAGGGGCTGGCCACCGCACCCGAGCGGGTGATCTGGCGTAAGCACGGCAGTGGCGAGATGGGCGCGCACATCTGGGCACCCGAGATCCACTTCATCGACGGCCGGTGGTACGTCTACTTCGCCGCCGGGCGGACCGACGACATCTGGGCCATCCGGCCGTACGTGCTGGAGAGCAGCGCGGCGAATCCGCTGGACGGGCCGTGGACCGAGCGGGGGCAGCTCCAGCCGGCGCGCAGCAGCTTCTCCCTCGACGCGACCACGTTCGTCCACAACGGACAGCGTTACCTGGCCTGGGCCGAGTACGCCGGCAGCAACTCGAACATCTACCTGGCCCGGGCGGTCAACCCGTGGACGTACGCCGGCACCCCGACGCTGATCGCCACCCCCACGTACGCCTGGGAGACCCGGGGTTACCGGGTGAACGAGGGACCGGCGGTGCTGATCCGCAACGGCCGGGTCTTCATGACCTATTCGGCGAGCGCCACCGACGCCAGCTACGCCGTCGGACTGCTCACCGCCTCGGCCAACAGCGACCTGCTCAACCCGGCGTCCTGGAGCAAACGCGCCACCCCGGTGCTGGCCAGCGACGCCCGGACCGGCCAGTGGGGTCCCGGCCACAACTCGTTCACCGTCGCCGAGGACGGCAGCGACGTGATCGTCTACCACTCCCGCAACTACGAGCGGTATCTCGGCAACGGCTACGACCCGTTGAGCGACCCGAACCGGCGTACCCGGATCCAGCGGGTCTACTGGAACGCCGACGGTACGCCGAACTTCGGGGTGCCGGTGCCCGACGGTGCCACCCCGGTCCGGCTGCGCGCCCACGACCTGCCGGACCGCTACCTGCGGCACTGGGAGTTCCGGGTCCGGTTGGAGCCGAACGTGACGAACCTGGCCGACTCGCAGTTCCGGATCGTCGCCGGGCTGTCCAACTCCGGGGCGATCTCGTTGGAGTCGACAAACTATCCCGGCTACTACCTGCGACACCGCAACCACCAGCTCTGGGTGGAGCGCAACGACGGCTCCAACCTGTTCCGGCAGGACGCCACGTTCACCCGTCGGGCCGGGCTGGCCGATGCGGGGAAGGTGTCCCTGGAGTCGGTGAACTTCCCCGGCCAGTACGTCCGGCACCGCGACGGTCTGCTCTACCTGGAGGCCGTACCGGACGCGGCCGGGCGGGCCTCGGCCACCTTCGCGCTGGACTGACGGAAGTGTCGGGGGTCCTACCTAGGCTCCCCTGGTATGGCGACGGTGACCTTTGTGGATGAGAGCACGGCTGGTGCTCGTACCCCGGCATGGGCCTTGCAGATCTTCGAGGAGCGGCTGACGCTACGCGAGCTGATCCGGCGGCGGATCCACCAGGAGGTGGCCGAGTACAACGCGGCTACCTCGGCACCCCGCCGGCTGCTGGTGCAGCCCACCTCGACCGAGCGGGCGCTCAACGGCGACCTGGTGCAGCGGTCGCACCGCAGAGTCGATGCCGCGCGGCAGGTCGCCCTGGCCGAGGAGGCGTTCGGCCGCAACGGTTTCGTGGTGCTGGTCGGCGACCGCCAGGTGGAGGAGTTGGACGAGGAGGTCGACCTGCGCCGCGACACCGAGGTCACCTTCCTCAAGCTCGTCGCGCTGGTCGGTGGCTGATGACCGTCACCACCGACACCGCTGGGCTCGCCACCCGCGTCCGTGACCTGGTCGCCGCGAACGACCTGACCGCGCTGGCCGATCACCTCTACACCCATGCCCGGTTCTGCCGGGACAACCCGGAGGTACGCGCCGCGCTGCGGTCGCTGTCCCGCCCGGACGTGACCCGGCTGGTGCAGGCCATGGCCACCCTGGTGAGACAGGACCCGGTCCGGACCTGGCCGGTGCGGGAGCTGATCGGGGAGTTGTCCCGCCGACTCCCCACCGACCTGGCACCCGAACAGCTTGAGGATCTTGCCGCGTACGCCGTGCAGGAGCCGTACTCGTTGTCACCGACCGCGCTGGAGACGGTGGCCCGGAGCCTGCTCGCCGCCGGTCCGCTCTCCGCCGAGTTGATGGCGGTGCTTGTCGACCGGTCCGACGAGAGCCAACGGCTGCGGCAGTTGATCGCCGAGCTGGTCGGGCCGCAGCTCGACCGGGCCGACCCGTGGGCCGAGCAGATCCTGGCCGAGCTGCCCACCCTCGACCCGGTCTGGCAGCGGCTGGTCGCCCATGCCAGCACCGCGACCACCCCCCGGCCTTTGGCCGGGTGGTCGACCGAAGCGTCCCGACTGCTCGCCCCGGTCGACCCGGCCGAGGCCAGGCAGGCCCTCGACCGGTGGCTGGCCGCCGCCGCGCGGACGCCGCAACGCCCGCCGGCTCCGATAAACGCGGACCTGCTGCGGGGCCTGCTCTGGCTGGTCGAACGCACCGGCCCAGGCCCCGAGCAGGTA
Source organism: Verrucosispora sp. ts21 (assembly GCF_002879555.1). NCBI lineage: Bacteria > Bacillati > Actinomycetota > Actinomycetes > Micromonosporales > Micromonosporaceae > Micromonospora > Verrucosispora sp. ts21. The sequence continues at coordinate 62,980 of NZ_PNOZ01000033.1, forward strand.
CGCCTGATCGGTGGCCTGGTCGAGGCCATGCTGCGTCGACTGCCCGGCATCGGCCCGGCCTGCCCGAAGGTGGCCAATGCGGCGGTCGGAGTGCTCGGCCGCCTCGACGGGGAGGCGGCCCTGGCGCAGCTCGCCCGGCTGTCCACCCGGGTCACCTACAAGGGCACCCGCAACGAGATCGACAAGGCGCTCGACGCCCGCGCGGCGGCAATGGGCATCGGGCGGGACGAAATCGAGGAGTTGGCCGTCCCGGACTACGGCCTGACCGGGGTGGGCCGGCACGAGGTGACCCTCGGCGGCTGCCGGGCCGAACTGCTGATCGCCGGCACCAACGTCACCCTGGCCTGGATCAACGAGTCCGGCCGTCAGGTGAAGAGCCCACCGGCCACGGTACGCCGGGACCACCCGGCGCAACTGGCCGAGCTGAAGGGCCTGGCCAAGGAGGTCAGCGGAATGCTGGCCGCGCAGACGGCCCGGCTGGACGGGCTGTTCCTGGCCCAACGCACCTGGACCTTCGGCGTGTGGCGGCAGCGTTACCTGGATCATCCGCTGGTCGGCGCGCTGGCCCGCCGGTTGCTCTGGTTTGTCGACGGGGTGCCGTGCGGGTGGGCCGACGGCGCTCTGCGCACAGTGGACGACACCCCGGTCAGCGTTGCCGACGAGGCGCAGGTGCGGATCTGGCATCCGATCGGTCGGCCGGTGCCGGAGGTGGTCGGCTGGCGGGAGTGGCTGGAGCGGCACCGGGTCGTCCAGCCGTTCAAGCAGGCCCACCGGGAGGTCTACCTGCTCACCCCGGCCGAGGAGACCACCGGCACGTACTCCAACCGGTTCGCCGGGCACATCCTGCGGCAGCATCAGTTCCACGCGCTGGCCGCGGTCCGGGGCTGGACCGACCGCCTCCGGCTGATGGTCGACGACTCGTACCCGCCGACCTTCCGGGAACTGCCCGGCTGGGGTCTGCGCGCCGAGTACTGGGTGGAGGGGATCGGCGACGAGTACGGCGCCGACACCACCGAGAGCGGCTCTTACCTGCGGCTCGTCACCGACCAGGTGCGCTTCTACCCGATCACCGCCGCGCAGAACTGGTCGCACGCCGACGGTGGCGGCTACTCGGCGGGGCGGTGGACGAATGCCCGGCCCGGTGACCCGCTGCCGCTCGACCAGATCCCGCTGCTGGTGTTCAGCGAGATCATGCGCGACGTCGACCTGTTCGTCGGGGTGGCCAGCGTCGGCAACGATCCGACCTGGTCCGACGGCGGCCCGCAGGGCCGATTCCGGGACTACTGGTCGTCGTACAGTTTCGGCGAGTTGTCAGCGACGGCCGAGACCCGCCGCGACCTGCTGGCGCGGCTGCTGCCCCGGCTCGCGGTGGGGCAGCGGGCCCGCATCGACGGCCGGTTCCTGGTGGTCGACGGTGACCTGCGCACGTACCGGATCCACCTGGGGTCGGGCAACATCCTGATGAGCCCGAACGACACCTACCTGTGCATCGTGCCCGACCGTGGCGCGGGTCGGCTCGGCGAGCAGCAGTTCCTGCCGTTCGAGGGTGACGGCCTGCTCGCCGTCATCCTCAGCAAGGCGATGCTGCTGGCCAAGGACGCCGAGATCACCGATCCGACCATCACCCGGCAGATCAGGCTCGCCTGACCGGTCAGCCCTTGATGGCGCCGATCAGGACGCCCTTGACGAAGTGCCGCTGGATGAACGGGTAGACCGCGACGATCGGTGCCACGGTGAGCACGACGACGGCCATCTTGATGGCCTCGGTAGGTGGCATCGTGGCACCGACTGCCGCACCGGAGGTGTTCGGCGCCTGCCCGGCCAGCAGGTAGCTCTGCAACACCCGCTGGATCGGGTACATGTCGTTGCGGTCGATGAACAGCAGCGCGTCGAACCAGACGTTCCAGTAGCTGACCGCGTAGAACAGCCCGACCACCGCGATGACCGCCCGGGCCAGTGGCAGCACGATCTGGGTCAGGGTGCGGAAGTCACTGGCTCCGTCGATGCGGGCGCTGTCCACGAGTTCCGACGGGATGCCCTGGAAGAAGCCCCGGACGACGACCAGGTTGAAGACGCTGATCGCGGGCGGCAGGATCAGCGCCCAGATGGTGTCCTTGAGGCCCAGCCCGGTCACCACCAGATACTTCGGCACCAGCGGCGGATAGATCAAGAACGGCAACAGGAAGTACGCGAGCAGCCAGCGGTAGCCGAGCGAGCGGGGCCGGGACAGCCCGTACGCGGCGAGCACGGTCACCGTCAACGCCAGGGCGGTGCCGATGACGGTGACCAGGGTGCTGATCCACAGCGCCCGGGTGACCGCGCCGCCCGCGAAGATCGTCTCGTAGGCGGAGGTGTCGATCCCCCTGGGCACGACCACGAGGCCACCGGCCGCGGCGATCGTCTCCCGGGACGACAGGCTGGTCACCAGGATCACCCAGAGCGGGAACAGCACGCTGAGCACCAACAGGCTGAGCAGCACCGCCTTGGCCCCCTGACCGAGCGGGCTGGGCGGCTCCTCCCACGGCGGGCGTCGGGGGCGGGTTCCGGGTGGCTTCCGGAGGAAGGTGGCGGTCATGACCGTGAGTAGATCCCTCGTTCGCCGAGCATGTGTGCGACCTTGTTGGCGGCCAGGATCAGGCAGAGCCCCACAGCGGCCTTGAACAGACCGGCCGCGGCACCGTAGCCGTAGTTCCCGGTGGCGATGGAGAAGTGGTAGACGAAGGTGTCCAGCACCTCGGAAGCCTGCCGGCCGACGGCGTCGCGTTGCAGCAGGAACTGCTCGAAGCCGACCGAGAGCGCGTCACCGAGGCGCAGGATGAGCAGCAGCACGATCACCGGACGTAGGCCGGGCAGGGTGATGTGCCACAGCCGCCGCCACCGGCCCGCACCGTCCGCGGCTGCCGCCTCGTACAGGTTCTGGTCGATTGTGGACAGGGCGGCGAGGAAGACGATCGTGCCCCAGCCGACGTCCTTCCAGACCGCCTCGGCGGTGACCAGGATGATGAACGTGTCCGGGTTGGTCATCACGTTCCACGGTTCCATCCCGGCCTCGCGCATGGTCTGGGCGAGCAGGCCGGCACCGCCGAACATGGCGACGAAGAAGCTGACCACCAGCACCCAGCTGAAGAAGTGCGGCAGGTAGACGACGGTCTGGATGAAGCCGCGCAGCCGGCTGGAGAGCAGGCTGTGCAGCACGATCGCCAGCAGGATCGGCAGCGGGAAGAAGAAGACCAGCTGGAACGCGGTGATCGCCAGGGTGTTGCGGAACGCGTGCCAGAACGCCGGGTCGGCGAACAACAGCTGGAACTGCCCGAAGCCGATCCAGTTGCTCTGCACGAAGGCGTCCAGCGGATTGCTGCCGACGTACGGGTTGTAGTCCTGGAAGGCGATGACGTTACCGAGGATCGGCAGATAGCTGAAGATCAGCAGGATGACGAAGCCCGGCGCGACCATGGCGAGCAGCTGCCAGTCCCGGCGCAGGCGGGTGCGCAGCGGTAGGCGTCTGCGCCGAGGGGCGACCCCGCCGGGCCGGGTCTGGTCGGACCCGGCCTCGGCGGTGACCTCACGGACGGTCATCAGTCAGCCTTGGGCAGTGAGTCGGCGAGCAGCTGCCGCGCCGCCTCTCCGCCCGCGGCCTTCCACTCCTGCAGGATCGAGTCCACGTCGGACAGCGGCCGACGGCCGCGCAGCACGTCGGTGAACTTGTCCTCCGTCGGCACCTGGTTGGCCTTGAACGCGGCCGGCATCTCCAGCTTCACGCCGGCCCACGGGTCCTTCTCCAGGTACCCGACCGTCGCGTTGGAGTAGGCCAGCGCGTCCGGCACGTAGCTCGGGGTGTCCGCGAACGGGCCGATGGTCGGGTTGCGGCCACTGATGAAGAAGTACTGGTTGGCGATCTCCTTGAAGGCCAGGTCGGTCTTGACCGGCCCGTTCGGCGTACGGGTGTGGTGCCTGCCCTCCACGCCGAAGTCGCGCAGCTGCGCCTCCTGGCTGCCCAGCGGCGCCGAGCACCAGTTGATCACCCGCAGCAGCTCCTTGACGCGCTCCTCACCGAGGCCCTTCTTGACGAAGGTGTAGGAGATCGGTTGGTCGCTACCCCACACCAGCGGGTCACCACCGGTGGCGGAGAAGTTCGGCACCGGCTGGATGTTCAGCGCCTTGTTGGCCTTCTGGTGCTCGGCCTGGCCGCCCTGCCAGAAGCCGAAGCCGTCCTGCATGAAGACGATGTTGCCGCCCTTGGCGAACAACTGTTTGGCGTCGGCGCCCCGGCTGGCCACGATGTCCGGATGCACCAGGCCGTCCTGGTAGATCTTCGCCATGACCTCCAGGGCCTGGCGGAACTCCGGGGTCTCGTACTTGAACTCGGGCGTGCCGTCGGAACGCAGCCGCCAGCCCTGCTTGGCGCCGGGCACCTTGTGGTACATCTGGATCATCGGGAAGACGTCGTTGAACGCCCACACCTTCCGCGCCGGGTCGGTGACCTGCTTGGCGATGGCGAGCAGGTCGTCAAGCGAGGTGGGGATGGCCAGGCCACGGGCGTCCAGCAGGTCCTTGCGGGTGAACATGACCCAGGCGAACGGCCCGTCGGTCGGGTTCGGCACGGCGGCCAGCCGCTCGTTCCAGATGGCGTGCCGCCACGCCCCGGTCGGGAAGGTGGCAAGCATCGGGTACGCCTCGACGGCGTTGCCCTTGAGGTGGTCGGTCAGATCCTCGAACAGCACCCCGATCGCCTCGGCGAACCGCGGGATCTTGTCCACCTCCCAGCTCGGCACGCAGAGCAGGTCCGGTACGTCCCGGGCGCCGAGCATGGCGTTGAGTTTGTCGGCGTACGTGTTGCCGTCCTGGATGGTGAAGTTCACCGGGACGCCCAGCTCGTCATTGACGGCCTGGAGGTAGGCGCTCTGGCCGATTCCGGGCGGCGCGGGACCCCACGCGGGGGTCATCGCGGTGATCTCCTTGCCGCTGGTGCCCGGCTTCTCGGTGATCAGGTCGACGAGGTTGGCCGGGTACCTGGTGTAGCCGTCGGGGACCGGACGGGTCCCGGCGATGTCGGGGGCGATGCTTCCCGTCAGGTCCTTCTGCGTGGGCAGCAGGTGACCGAAGGCGTCGAGGTTCTGCGCGGCACCGCTGCCGGCGGGTGCCTCGGAACAACCGCTGAGCAGGGGACCACCGGCGACGGCGACCGCGCCGAGGCCGAACAGGCTGAGAAAGCTACGGCGCGAGGTCGGCACGCCGGGGTTGTGCCGGGTCATCGGTCTCCCTTCGAGAAGGGCTGAGGGCGAGCAGGCTCGCTCGGGTGAGAGTTCGTCTGGATGGTAAACAAACTAATAGACGTCCATGCGCCTGAACAAGAGGCGACCCGTCGCGCGACTCCCGGTCAGCTGCGCAGCGTGCGGCGCCGGCAGGTCACGTCTCGGCACCCGACGCGACCTGCCGGCGGCGGCTCACCCGAAGGTGCGGCTCACCTGGTTGTGCGGCTTCACCTGGTTGTGCGGCTCACCTGGAGGTCAGGTGGCTCGCCGGGCGGTGGGGCGGCGGGTCAGCGCGAAGCCGACCACCCCGGCGACGGCGGCCAGCACTCCGCCGGCCGTGGTCCAGATCCACCGGGAGCCCGCCTCGGGCAGCCAGCCGGTGAGGTCGAGATTCCAGCCGTCGCTCTCCTCGTCCTGCGTGGGTGCCGTCGGCACCGCCTCCAGCACCTTGCCGGCGTTGGCCGGTGGCACCAGCGGCGCTTCAAGCCTGCCGTCCTCGGGCGCGCTGCCCGCGTCCCCGCTGGCGGAGATCAACAGGTCCACGTCGATCGGCAGGCCGAGGTCGCGTTCGGGGACGTCGACAACGGTCAGCCGGACGTAGTAGGTGCCGGGCAGCGGGTCGACGGACCACGGCTCCGCCCACGGCCGTACCCGGCGCAGCGTGCAGCCGATGGCCACGGTGGACACCGAGGCGTCGGCCGTCGGAGTCTGCGCACCGGCCGTGCACGCCTGCCGGCGACGCAGCCCGTCGAAGACCTCCACCGCCCAGGTCGAGCTGCCGCGCCGGTCCTCGGCCAGCGACACGGTGGCGTTGATCTCGTGGATCTCGCCCGCGCCCGCCGTGAACGACCAGTAGAGGTATTCGCCGGTGGAGGCGCCGACCCGGACCGGCTGACCGGCCGCGACCGGCGTGGCGCTCAGGAACGAGGTGCCGACCTTGGTCAGGGTGGTGGCGCCGGGCGAGGGGGTCGGGGTGGGCGCGGCCAGCACCGTGGCCGGTGCCAGTGCGACACCGCCGGCCACCAGGGCGGCCAGGATCGCCGATCGGGTACGCATCACTTCTCCCTCCAGGTGGCCAGCCACCAGCGGGTGAGCAGACCGGTGACGAGCCCGGTGAGCAGACCGGCCAGGGTCAACAGGAGCAGCAGCACCCAACCCCGGCCCAGGTCGGGCCCGTCCGGGGTGGGAGAGGCGGCCACCACGTCGACGGTCAACTCGACAGGCATGCCGGGTTCCTTCTCGGTCCCGGCCCTGGGCGAGAACATGTTGCTGACCACCAGGCAGACCGTGGTGACGGCCGCCGCCGAGGCCGTCGGAGTCGGGGTGGCGTCCTCGGTGCGCGCATGCTCGTCGTCGTCCGCCCCGGCCGACCAGCGCAGTCCGGCCGACACCACGTCGGTACGCCCACTGCCCGCGTCCACGCCGCGGACCAGTTCCCGGCCGTCGGACGCGGTGGCCCGCAGCAGTACGCCGTAGTCGGGGTTGACCGGGCGGTCCATCGCCACGCTGACCGAGGCGCGTAGCTCCTGGTCCGGCCGGACCGGCACCCGGTACCACCGGTGCTCGGAGAAGGTTTCCCGGTCGGTGTAGACGCCCGGTGCCAGCAGCGGCGCACCCTGGCAGACGTCGGCCCCGGCCACCTTCGCCGGCGTGGTCGCGTACGTGTCGCGGGCTCGGTCCACCAGTTGCTTGAGTCGGCCGGTGAGATCCTCCGCGCTGGTCGCGGCCGTGTAGGTCCCGCCGGTGGCGGCGGCGATGCAGAGCAGTTGCCGGCGGACCTTCTCGTCGGGCGCCAGCCCGAGCGTGTCCACCACCAACGTGGTGCCCTGGGCCGCCAGTTCCCGCGCCACCTGGCACGGGTCCGGCGGGGCGCAGGTGTCCTCGCCGTCGGTGATCAGCACGATGCGTCGGGCGGTGGTGCCCCTGCCAAGGTCCTTGGCGGCCTCCCGCAGGGCGAGCCCGACCGGGGTGAAGCCGGTCGGACGCAGCGTGGCCACGGCGGCCTTGGCGCGTTCCCGGTTCACCGGCCCGACCGGCACGATCTGTTGGGTGTCCAGGCAGCCCTGCTTCTTGTCCTCACCCCGGTAGGTGGCCCCGAGCACCCGGATGCCCAGCTGGGTCTCGTCCGGCAGCGCGTCCACCACCTCGCCGAACGCCTGCTGGGCCACTGAGATGCGGCTGCGCCCGTCGATGTCGGTGGCCCGCATCGAGCCGCTCACGTCCAGCACGAGTTGGACGCGAGGCGGCTCGGTGACGGGTTCTGCCGTGTCGTCGGCGGATGCCGGCAATGCGCCGGCCAGCGTGGTTGCCGTCAGTAGTCCCATTAGGACTACTGACGACCATTTTTTGTTGATCACTGGCCGGAGTGTAGCGACGTCCATTGAGGACAAACGCCCCGGTGTGCCCGGTTTCCCTCGGTGGTCTCCCGACTACGGCTTCCAGGAGCCGGCGATCTCGAACTGGTGGAGGTACTCCATGACGCCATTGGTGTCGGCGACGTCGAAAACGACCCGGCCGGTACGCGTGGTGCCGGCGGGCAGACCGTTGCCGGCGTTGAGCGGATCGCCGCAGCCGTAGATTGCGCCCACCAGCCCGTTGACGGTGCTGCCGTCGGCGGCCCGCCACTGGAAGTAGAACGGGTTGATCGACGCGGTGCCCTTGGTGACCTTGGCCCTCACCTCGGCGATCAGGAACCGTCCCTGCTGTGGGGCGGGTGCGAAGGAACGGCAGCTTTCGGTCACGGTACGGAACCGCGTCACGGTGATCTCGATCGTGCCGCTGTTGTCGCTCGCGACAAGCGTGTCGCCGGGGCGCATGTTGAACGTCTCGCCCTCCTCCTCCGAGAAGGCCGGTGGGATCCCACCGTCCGGGGGCGGGGCGTCCGGAGTCCTCGGGACGGTGACCGGGGGAGTCGGGACCGCCTCGGTGATCTCATCGGCGGTCCGGTTCATCCCGGCGATCAGTGCGACGACGCCGCCGGCGCAGCAGAGCAGCGCGAGGACCACCACGGTGATCACCACGATCAGTGTGGTCCTGCTGCCGCTGCCGCCGCTTGTGGGCTTCGCCGCAGTGGAGCCCGGCGGATAACCACCGGGCGGGTAGGCACCACCGGGCGGATAACCACCGGGCGGCGGATAACCACCGGGCGGCGGGTAGCCGCCGCCGGCCGGGTTCGGGTCGGCCGGCGGATAGCCGCCGCCCGGCGCGTACGGTCCGGCCGGGTAGCCGGGACCAGGCGGGAAGGGGCCGCTGGGCGGGAGCGGGCCGGCCGGCGGGTACGGCGTACCCGAGGTGGGCTGCGGGGCACCCGAGGTGGGATGCGGCGTGCCGGACACCGGCGGGGCTGGCGGGGCGCTCGGCGGGGCCGGCGGGGCGCTCG
>NZ_PNOZ01000034.1:0-71077 GCF_002879555.1 Verrucosispora sp. ts21
AACTCGACGGGGAACAGGCGTGGCCCCCCGGCGGACAACTCGCCGTCGGCTCGTCGCGGCCGATGACGTATCGGCTGTCACCCCACCGCTTCTCGAACTCGCGGGCGGCATCCTCCAACTCGCGCTGTCCCAGCGTGTCGACGACCGCGCCCATCGACCTGATGGACGTGCTGTCCTCATGTCCTCCCGGCCGGTCAACCACTCCGCGCCTTACACGCACGGCCGGCCGGATCGGTTCAGCCCGGCTGAACCGATCCGGCGTCCGCTACGTGTGCGAGTCGGCCTCCGGCATCGACCGGAGTGCGACGCCGGTCTACGCAACGGGGAGGTTGGGCATGCCGCGTCCAGGGGACGCCGAGTGGTCGGTGTTGCAACTCGACTCCGACCCGGTGCCGGGTGATCCCGAATCCTTTGCGGAGATCACTCGGGCCTACCAGGAACTGTCCAGGGCCACCCGGGAGGCGCATGATCTGCTCGCCTCCGGCGGCCGGATCGACGTCGGCCAGGGCAAGGCGATGGAGGCCTTCCGCGACCTGATCGGAAAGCTGCCGGGGCGCCTGGACCGGATGGCGCATTCCTACTCAGCCGCCGCGGAGGCGTACCTGCGTTACCTGCCCTCGCTGGAGGAGGCGCAGACGATGTCGCTGCGGGCTCTCGACCAGGCACGGCAGGCCGCCGGCGACCAGGGCGCGACACAGGCAGCGCTCTTCTCGGCGCAGGCGACGCTCACCGCGCTCGGTCTGGACCCGGAAGCCGAGCAGGCCGCCAAGGAGCAGGTGACCGACGACGTCACCGTTGCGCAGAACCGCGCCGACGACGCCCAGCAAGCCATCGACCAGGCGAAGGCGCTGCTGGGTCAGGCGACCGCGCTGCGCGACCAGGCGGCACGGACTGCGGCCGAGACGCTGCGGCAGCTGGCGAAGGATGCCCCACAGCGGTCGCTGTGGGAGAAGATCGTCGAGGCTTTCCAAGCCTTCATCGAGTTCCTGCGCAGCACCGTCATCGAGTGGATCACCACCATTCTGGACGTGATCGCGACCATCGCGTCGTTCATCTTTCCGCCGCTCGGTGCGGCCATCGGGATGCTCTCCGCCCTGATCGACCTGGGTGCCACGGCGGCCTCCGGAGACCCCGCCGCGATCGGTCTGGCCGCCGGCGGCCTGCTCCTCGGGTTGGTGCCGGGCGGGCGGCTCGTCGGCCGGGTGGCCAAGGTTGCCGGGAAAGGCGCGATCAAGGGTGGAGTCAAGGCGAGCAGCACGCAACTCAGCAGGGTGAAAACCCCCACCGCCACGAGCTACGGTCCCGGCAAGGTCATCAAGGGCGCATTTCGGACCGCCGGGCAAAACCTGAGCGACGTGCGGGCCGTCGTGACGGCGGGGCTCAGGTCACGGAAACCAGTGGACAAGAACACCATCGTCGGCCGAAACACCTGGGGCGTCGAAACGCGTTTCAACGTGGGGGACGTTCAGGCCCGACCAATTCTCAACCACAAAGGTCAGCAGATCGGCGTGAGTTTTCCGAGGAGCGAGGCCGACAACAGGAGCCGCCAGATGTGGGCGGACGCCCGGCACAATCTCTCCACCGGCGACCACGACGGAAAGCTTTTCACCGATGGCCCTCGGTACCAGCGAGTATCGGCGGAGATGCCGGAGGAAGCAAAAGGTGTGCCGCTTGGCCAGACACGGAAAAGCTTCGATTTCAGCACACTGGAACCCGCGCCGTGGCAGAAGGACCCGCTGCTGGTGATGACGCACAGCAACCCCGAAATCGTCGCTCTCTCACTCACGAACGGCAAAGTGGTCCACGTTCCAGGCGGTGAATTCGCCAAGATTCTGCACCACGACGCGAACTTCAGGAAGGTTCTGAACGCCAAACCCGACAGCTCGATCGTCATGATCGCCTGCAGCTTCGGCGCGGACAACGGCAAGGTTGCGCCCGATTTCAGTCGGACGATGAAGCGCCTGGGCAACGATCGACAGATCTTTGCAGCAACCAGCACCGTGTGGACAACCCGAGCGAACGACTACCGCGGCAACTTCGTCAACCCAAGCACCGACTTCACCACAATCGCCGTCGCAAACAAGGGACAGTTTCGCCAGCTGCAGGACGTTCGGGACGTTCCTCCGCAGCTTCCTCCCATGCGGTCAAACAGCGACCCGTTGCCCGATTTCAACACCTGGCAGCCCTCGACGTAGGTGCAGCGCCCGGCGGATGCCCTGCACCCGACAGCGGCGGACGGCAAGACCAAGATCGGGATCGGGATTGATGCCGGTTATCAGCAAGGGAGTGGGCACGTGAGTGGATCGGACGACACAAGCGTCGACCGGAACTGGATGCTGCTGCTGGACAGTGACTGGTCGCCACCGTCGGAGACCGACGAGCAGTCCCGGGCGGTACCGCCGGTAGCGTCGATCGTCGGTGGCTGGCTCGTCGACGACGACGGGACCGTCGGCGCGTTCGAGCCCAACCCGCTCTATCTGCCCGCGGACCAGGACGCGCCGACCGGACCGGTCGACGCGGCGGCAAGGCTGGTGGCGGACGGGCGGGCCGACCCGGACCTGGTGCTGCTCGCGCTGCGGGACAGCCTGACCGAGATCGCCGTCGACGACGAGGGTCGCGTCATCGTGACGCCCGCACCCGACGGGGTGCCGTGTGTCCTCGTCGCCACCGGGGCGGCGGACCGACGTCGGGTGCAAGCAGCAGGCTGGCGGCAGGTCAGCGCCGTCGAGCTGGTGCAGCTGCTGCCCGAGGAGGTCGACGTGCTGCTCAATCCGGGCGGCACCGCGTCGATGCGGCTGTTCGCCGGCGCGCTACGTGAGACTGTCACCGGATGACCCGGCCTGGTCCGTCGTGGGCGGCGGGGTATCGGCTGCTGGCCGCCGTCGCCGCTGCGCTGCTGCTCCTGCTGTTGCCGCTGGCCGCCGGCACCGCTGGCGCGGTGCCGCCCTCGGTGCCGTACTGGGTGGTGCCGGGCGAACCCGGTACCGCGAGCGATCTCACCCTGGCCGGGGTGGCCGACCGGGTGCTCGGCGATGCCCGGCGCGCACCGGAACTGTTCGACCTCAACGAGGGGCGCACCCAGCCGGACGGGCTCGCGTTGACCGATCCGAATCAGCCGATCATGGCTGGCTGGGTCTTCGTCCTTCCCGCAGGCGCCACCTCCGGTGAGATCCGGATCGGTCCGCCGCCGTCGGCCATGCCGAACGAGGGCCAGCAGCCCGCTGACCGACCGCAGGCGAATGCTCCGGTGCCTGGGGCCCCGCCGGCAGAGGGCGGCGAGATCCTGGGGTTCCCACCGGTCACGGCGACGCTGCTCGGTGGCGGCGCGGTGCTTGCGGTCGTCGGGCCCGTACTGCTCCTGCTGGCTCGTCGCCGCGCGGCCAGGTCGGTGCACCCGGCCCCGACGCCGGGCTCACGGCAGGTCCTGGACCGCGCCCTACGGCAACTCGCCGCGCAGTCCACCCAGGCCCAGGTGTACGCGGCACTGGTCGGAGCGGAACGGGTCTCGCTGCGCCTCTCACCGGCGCTGTCGGACGCCCCGCCTCCCTGGCAGGCGCGGCAGCAGGGTGCGATCTGGGAGACGCCGACCTGGCAGCTCGACGAGAGTGCCGACAGCGGCGACGGGTTGCCGCTGCTCGCCACCGTCGGGACGGTCCAGGGCGAGTTGGCCGTCGTCAACCTGGCACGCGCGCCGGGAATCGTCGCGCTCACCGGGGACTCCCAGGCCGCCATCAGCGTCGCCCGTACCTTCCTCGACGAGATCGGTCGACACGCGGCCGCGGCATCCCTCACGGTCAGCGTGGTCGGTCCGCCGTCGCCCATCTGGCCGGCATCGGAGCAGGTCCGGATCGTCCCCGACGCGCGGGCGGTCCTGACACCTGCGGCCGGCGACATCGGCGCAAGCCACCGGCCCGACCTCGACCTCGACCTCGACCTCGACCGTCGGCCGCCACGCAGTCGAGTCGTTGCGAACTCGCGCCGCTGACCGGCTCCCCTGTCCGAACCCATCGATCGATTGGTGTGGCGATGAAGGCACTCCCCTCCCGTACCCTGCTCGGCGCCCTCGCGCTGACCGCCGCGCTCCTCGCCTCCGGATGCACCACGACGGTCACCGACCCGGTTGCCCTACCCCAGCCGGACGACCTCGGCCGGCGCAGCCCGGACGGGGGTTACTGGCCGGCGTCGGTGCAGCTCGGCGAGCATCCGCAGCTCGGCCCCGTGGTCCTCGACGGGAAGGGTTTCACGCTCTACCGGTTCGATCGGGACAACGCCTCGCCGTCCCGATCCACCTGTACGGACGACTGCCTGACGCGGTGGCTGCCGGTGTTGACCAGCGAGCGGATCAGATTCGAGAACCTCGACCCGGCCCGGCTGGGCGCAGTGTCCCGTGCGGATGGCACGCAGCAGGTGACGGTGGGCGGTTGGCCGGTCTACCGCTTCGCCGACGACACGGTGCCGGGGCGCACCACGGGTCACGGTGTCGACGGACTGTGGTTCGTGGTGGGCCCGGACGGCAGCAGGGCCGGCACGGGTGGTTGACAGCGGACCCACGGTGGGAGAGCCATGTCGCGGCCGAACCGAAGACGGGTGTGCCGGCCCGGCGAAAGAGCCGGACCGGCACACCCGTTGACGATCAGTTGAAGCGGACCGAGGCGATGGCGTTGTCGAAGCCGATCGTCGCCAGGTCGGCGACGTCACCGTTGATGACCTGCGATCGGCCGGTGCAGTCCGGGCCCGCCCACACTTTGAACGAGCCCGGGGCCGCGATGGAGGAGGTGACACCCGGACGGGCCAGGTTCTGGCACCCGTTGCCGGCCGCGCCCTGGGAGGCGCCGTTGTCGCTGAAGTTGGCGTCGTCGAAGAAGACGGCGCTGGTGGCCGGCGGGACGTTCGTCTCACCGGTGTCCGGGGTCTGCTGACCGCCCGCCGGTACGCCGGCCTTGCCGCCGGCCGGGGTCACGCCGAACCAGGTGCCGCCGACGCCCTGGCCGAGGGTGTCGCCGCGCTTGGTGTCCTGGGCGAACCGGTACACCGGCCAGCCGCCGAGGGTGACCTGGAGGGTGCCGTCGGCACGCTTGACGGTTCCGACCGCCGACGGCTTGATTCCGGCGACGAAGATCTTGCCGCGCGGCGAGATCGTGACCGGTGGCCAGGTCTGCGCGCACTCGCCGTTGCAGGTCGAGGTGGGCGGGTTGTTGCTGTCGTTGTCGAAGCGGTAGAGCGTCAGCCCGGCACCGTTGACGACCACCGGGTTGAGGTCGCCGGCCCGACTGGCGGTCAACTGCACCCACCGTTGCGCCGACTGACGGGCCGCGCCCACTGGGAGGCCGCCGTTCGGCACCGCCCAGTCACCGGTGTTGGCGGCCGAGTTGTTCGACTTCGCGGTGCCGGAGAGCAGCGCGGGATCGCCGCCGGCAGCCCCGTCCTCGGGTGCGGCGGCCTCGCCGCCGGCCGGCGCGGAGGCCCTCGCCGGCGCGGGCGCCTCGGGGGTGGTACTACACGCCGCCAACCCGACGCCTGCAGCCATGAGGGCAACAACGGGCACTAGGCGCTTGCGCATCATCTCGGGGTCTCCCAGTTCCTATCCGGCCCCGGTTCGTCCGGAAGCCGTTCGGCATCCACACGGTCCCCGACCGGAATCGGTTCAGCCGGTCAGCGGAAGCCGGGAGGCGGGAGGCGGGAGACAGGAGGCGGTCGAGCAGGCCACGGGCCTGCGCCAGGCGACGGACGCGGCAAGCAGGAGACAGCTCCCCCCAGGGTGTCGACTGACGATGCCGACGACAGCCGACATCCCCGGGGGTGGGGTCCACCCGATCAGTAGCTGATCGTCTCCTCGTTGGCCGAGTCGGTCACGATCGCGATGCCGGCGCTGGTGCCGAGCAGTTCGGCACCGGCACGCAGGAGTCCGACGGCCTGGGGGTAGGACTTGATGCTGCCCGACGCCTTGACCCTGGTCCGCCCGCCGGCACGTGCCACCAGGTAGCCGATGCTGGCCGGGTTGGCGACCTCGATCGCACCGCTGCTGGCGTTCTTCAGGTACGCGGCACCGGCCTCGATGGACAGTTCGACGGCGGTCTCACGCTCCGCCTCGGTGAGCAGCGGCAGTTCGAGCATCACCTTGATCGGGACGCCGGACGCGCGGACCACACCGGCGATGTCCTCGCGGAACTCGTCGTACATACCGCTCTTCAGCCAGCCGATCTGAACTCCGATGTCGATCTGCTGGGCACCGGCGCGCACCAGGCTCTCCGCCTCGTACGCCTTGCCGGCGCTGGTGGTGACCCCGACGGTCGGGAAGTCGAGCGCGGAGGCGACCTGGACGCCGCTGCCGCGCAGCACGTCGGCGACGACCGACACCCAGGAACCGGGCACCATCGCAGCGTTGAAGCCGTACTTCAGGGCTTCCTCGGCGTGCTTGATCATGCGGTCCCGGGTGGTGCCGACCTCGATGAGGGTGTGCTGGATGTACGGCGCGAGGGCGGCCGGAGTCAGGTCGGCGGGCAGGGCCGTGGTGGCGGAAGTCATTGCGGGATCTCCTTCTGCGGGCGTGCGGCACCCTGCGGTCGGCGTGGTACGTCGGCAACCGCACGGATGGGTCGAACCGGGAGGGTGAGGGAAAGGGAATTGCCGGAGCGGGAGGTGCGCCTGATCGGGTCAGGACCAGTCGATCAGCACCTTGCCGATGTGCCCGGCGTCAGCCGCGGCCAACGCTTCGGGGGCCCGCTGCGCGGGGAAGGGGTCGGTGATCAGGTGCTGCAGCGCGGGGAGGCTGCGGGCCGCCCGCAGGACCGCCGGGAACTCGGGCTGCGTGAAGACCCAACTGCCGATGACCCGCAGTTCCTTGCGGATCACGTCGACGCCGGGGTCGATCTCCATGCTGTTGTTGGCGCCCAGCAGCACGACGGTGCCGTGCGGCCGGGCCAGCTTCATCACCTGGGTCTGTGCGGCCGGGTTGGCGGAGCATTCGAAGATGACCTCGGGTCCGCGCCCCTCGGTCACGGCCGCGACGGCGGCCACCGGGTCCTGCGCGATCGGGTCGATGACCGTGCCGGCGCCGAGGGTCTTGGCCAGGTCCCGCCGCCCCTCGATCGGGTCGACGGCGAAGACCTCTGCTCCGGCGGCCGCCGCGAGGGCCACCACGCAGCAACCCACCGGCCCGAGGCCGAACACCGCCACCCGGTCACCCACCGCGACCCCGGACTTGCGGAATGCCGAGTACGCGGTGCCGAAGTTGCAGGCGATCAGGGCCGCCATGGCGTCGCTGACGTCGGCGGGTACGGGCAGGACTCCGGTGGCCGGCGCGGTGAGATATTCACCGTCCGCTCCGCTGCGGTGGTTGCCCAGGGTGCGCCGGTCGGCGCAGAACATCGGCTCGCCGCTGAGGCAGAAGGTGCAGTCGCCGCAGCCCGAGTGCTGGTAGACGATGACCCGGGTGCCTTCGGCCGGTCCGTCGCCGCTGGCGGCGGCCCGGGCGATCACTCCCACCGCCTCGTGGCCGGGGACGGTGTGCAGCCGGTGGCCGAGTTCCTGCGCCGACTTGCGGTAGTGCGGCAGGTCGCTGCCGCACACCGCGGACACGGTCACCCGGACCAGCACCTCGTCGTGGGCCGGCACCGGGCGCGGCACCGGGCGCACCTCCGAGTGGCGGTCACCGGTCAGCATCAACGCCCGCATCGACTCTTCGTCGGCAGGGTGGGCTTGCATTCTCGTGTTCTCCTTGCTCGTGCGCGTCACGCCGCGGCCAGGCTCGACAGGTCGAGGTACCGGTCGTACAGCGCGTCGTAAACAGGGGCGGTGGTGGGGTCGGGCCGGTGGCGTCGGGCAGCGCCGAGCGGGCCGGCGGCGTGGGCGAGGTCGTCGTAACGACCGAGGCCCACCCAGGCCGACATGGCCGCGCCGCGCAGCGGTGCCGCCTGCGGGTCACCCGCCGGCACCTCGACGGCGGTGCCGGTGACGTCGGCCAGGATCTGGCAGAACACCGCGGATCGGGCGCCGCCGCCGATCGCGGTCAGCGTCGGCCCGGCCAGTGCCGGCGGCAGGTGCTGCAGCACGTCTCGGACCTGAAGGGCGATGCCTTCCATCGCGGCGCGGACGAGAAATGCGGGTCCGTGGGCGAAGTCGAGGCCGTTCATCCGACCGTTCGCGGCCGTCCAGTGCGGGGTTCCGACGCCCGCCATCGTCGGTGCGAACAGCAGACCCCGGGCGCCGGGTTCGACCTCCTCGGCGTCGCCGGACATCCGCTCGTACGCGGCGTCGTCGTCGCCGTAGCGCAGCAGGGCTCGCAGCCAGCGGAGCACCGATCCGCAGGCGGGGATGGTCCCCTCGACCGACACGTGGTCCTCGACGACGTGCGCGGCGCGGACGAATCCCGCGACGTCGGGGGCGTCGCCGACGGCGGCCGGGAAGACCATCGTCGCCGAGGTGCCCAGGTTGACGGTGGCGGCACCGGCCCGCACACCACCGCCCCCGGCCGCCGAGCACTGCTGGTCGCCGCCGCCGACGTGCACGGGCAGCCCGCCGGGCAGGCCCGTGGCGTGGGCCACCTCGTCGAGAAGTCGACCGGCGACGTCGGTGCAGGCACGCAGCGTGGGTAGCCGGTCCTCGCCGATGTCGAACGCGTCGAGCAGGTCGGTGCTCCAGCGCCCGGCGTGCAGGTCGAGCAGCCCGAACCAGGACGCACAGCTGCGGTCGACCTGCGGCGGGCCGCCGGCCAACTTGTGCAGCAGCCACTCCTGGACCCCGACGAAGTACGCGCAGTCGGCGTACGCCTGCGGGGTGTGGTGGCGCAGCCAGACCAGGGTGGCCAGGGCCGGCATGGTGCTCAACGGCATGCCGGAGATCCGGCTGTAGGTCTGCGCGTGCACCGACCGGCCCATGGCCGCCAGTTCGCTGTCACCGCGCTGGTCCATCCAGAGCACCAGCGGGGTGACCGGTCGCAGGTCCTTGTCGAGTCCGGCGACGGAGGCCCGCTGGGTGGCCAGGGTGAGCGCGACGATGCGATGCCCGGCCTGTGCGGCGAGGGCCTGGATGTCCCGCAGCAGTCGAACGGTCACGTCCCACATCGCCGGCAGCGACTGCTCGGCGTGGCCCGGGTGGGGGTGGTCGATGACCAGTTCGTGGCTGCGCTGCGCGTGCACCTCGCCCTGGTCGTCGACCAGGGCGCAGCGGATGCCGGTGGTGCCGGCGTCCACGACGCACACGACGTCGGTCATCCCTTCACCGCCCCGAAGCTCATGCCGGTGACCAGTTGCTTCTGCGCGAGGAAGAGCACGACGGCGACGGGGAGCACGGCCAGGGTTCCGGCGGCCATCATCGGGCCGACCGCCACCGACTGGAACTGCATGAACCCCAGCATCGCCACCGAGACGGTCTTCGCTTCGCCGCTGGCCAGCGTGAGGGCGAAGACGAACTCGTTCCAGGAGAAGATGAAGTTCAGCACGGCCGCGGCGGCGACGCCGTTGCGGACCATCGGCCACGCCACGCTCATGAACTTCTTCGTCTCCGAGCAGCCGTCGAGGTCGGCGGCCTCGAAGACCGCGGCCGGCAGGTCCGCGAAGAAGCTGCGGAGCAGGAAGAAGGTCACCGCGAGGTTGACCACCGTGTGCATCACGGTCAGCGCCCACACCGTGTCGATGCCGCCGATCTGGCGGAACAGGACGAAGTACGGGATGACCACGACGACCGCCGGGAGCATCCGGGTGGACAGCACCCAGAACTCGAAGTCCGACCGGCCCTTGAACTGCATCCGGGCGCAGGCGTACGCGGCGGGTGTGGCGGCGGCGATGGCGATCGCGGAGGAGACCACCGCGACGAGAACCGACCGCCCGATCGCCCCCATGAACTCGGTGTCGCCGAACAGGTCGACGAAGTTGAACACGTACAGCGGGGCGAGCCAGTCCGGGGCACCGCCGCGGATGTCGCTGGGAGCGGCGAAGCCGACGCGGAGCATGAAGGCGAACGGCAGGATCGACCAGCAGATGAGGGCCCAGATCGCCGCGGTCCGCAGCACCCGGCCTTTTCGAGTCTCGTGCACTAGTGCTCCAACCGTTGCAGCGCGGGTGCGGCGAACCGTTTCCCGACGATGAACAGGACGACGAGCAGCAGCAGGCCCAGCGCGGACGCCTCACCGATGTGCAGGTCGTTGAAGGCGGTCCGGTAGATGCGTACGACAAGCGTCTCGGTCGCCGCGCCCGGTCCTCCCCCGGTGATGATCCAGATGGAGTCGAAGGTGCGGACCGCGTCGATCGCGCGGATCGTGACGACGAAGGCCACAAGTGGCTTGAGCATCGGCAGCGCGATGCGGACCAGCCGTTGCAGGGCGCTCGCGCCGTCGAGTGCGGCCGCTTCGAACGTCTCGTCCGGCAGCGATTTCAGGCCGGCGAGCATGACCAGGGTGATGAACGGCGCCCACTGCCAGATGTCGACCACCACGAGGGCGACCACGGCCAGCATGGGTTCCGACGTCCAGCCCGGTGTGGGGAGTCCGACGGCGGCCAGGGCGGCGTTGATCTGTCCGCCGTCCGGGTTGAGCATCAGCCGCCAGGACAGGTACGCCGCGACCGGGGTGGCGCCGAACGGCAACACGAGCAGGGCCAGGTAGAGGCGGCTGCCGCGCAGCGGTCGCCACAGCAGCGAGGCGGCGAGCGTGCCCAGGGCGAACTCGGCGACCACGGCGACCAGGACCATGCCGACGGTGAGCAGCAGCGCCCGGAGCAGGCCCGGTTCCCCAACAGTGTTGGTGAAGTTGGTCAGCCCGGCGAAGCCCTGCTCGTCGGGGCGGGTCAGGTTGTTGTGCCGCAGCGAGTTGACCAGCACCGACACGAAGGGGTAGACCGTGAACGCCAGCAGCAGCACGGTCATCGGGGCGAGCATGCCGATGAGGAACAGTCTTCTGCTGCGCCTGTCGTCCGGTCGGGGCGTACGCCCGGTGGTGCCCGGCGGTGCCGCCGGCGGGGAGCCGGCGGCCTGCCGCGACAGCACAGCTGTTCGGTCTGCGGACATCACAACCTCGTTCGGCGTGGACGACGCCGGCCGGTCGGGCCGGCGGGACGGGGACTCATCGGCCCGCTCGGGCCATCGCGGCAGCCGCGTCGGCCATGGCACGCTTCGGGTCCTTGCCGTCCACCAGCACCTTGATCAGTTCGAGGGAGAGGGCGTCGGCCTCGCTCGGGAAGGTGGGCCGGGCGTACGGGACCCGGTCCGGCTGTACGGCCTGGAGGTTGGCGACGATCTCGGTCGACATGTCTCCGGGGTAGAAGGAGAGGAAGTCCTCGTTCGACCACACCGACTCGCGGGCCGACGGGCTGCCCGACTCGGCGCTGACCGAGGTGGCGGTCTCCTTGCTCATCGCCCAGGCGTAGAAGAGGGCGGCCTGCTCCTTCTTGCGGGACGCCTTGGGGATGCCGGCCATCCAGTACCAGTAGTTCGGGGCGGCCTTGGCGGCGGCGCTGTCGGGCCACCGGGACACGGCGATCTGGTCGGTGTGCTTGCTGCTGTTCTTGTCCAGCACGACCGACAGCAGGCCGCTGGCGTCGGTGTAGAGGGCCGCCCGGCCCTCGTTGACGCTGCCGGTGGCCTCCAGCCAGCTCATGTTGGACGCGCCCTTGGGGCCGTACTTGGTGAGCAGTTGCTGCACGTACAGCTCGGTGGCGGCGACCGCCTCGGGGCTGTCCACCGTCGGGGTGTTGCCGTTGTAGAACTCGCCGCCCTGGGTGAGGAAGTAGTTCGTCCAGGTCCACACGATGTCGAGTCCGCGGCGGCCCCGGCCGGCGAAGGGGCGTTCCATGGCGGCGGAGAGTTTGGCGCTGGCGTCGACCAGGCTCTCCTGGGTGGGGAACGCGGTGACGCCGGCCTGGGCCGCGAGGTCCTTGCGGTAGATGACGACACCGGCCTCCGCGGACAGCGGCAGCGCCATCAACTCACCGTTGAGGCTGCTGGCCTTGCGGGCCGGCGCGAAGAAGTCGTCGGTGTCGAACCAGTCGGCGTTGACCAGGCCACTGCCGCCGAAGTAGCTGTCCAGCGGTTCCAGCCATCCGGCGTTCATGTACTGCCCGGCCTGCAGGTTGCCGACCATCAGCGCGTCGTACGTGGTGGCGCCGGAGGAGAGTGCCACCAGGGCCTGCTGGTAGTAGCTGTCCTCGGACAGGGTGTTGGCCTTGATCTTCATCCCGGTCAGGGCCTCGAATTCCGGGAATCGCTTGCTGACCGCGGAGGTCCACCAGTGCTCGCAGAGCAGGAGGTTGAGGGTCTCGCCCTTGAAGCGGTCCCATTGCATGTCGGACGCGCCGAGTGTCTGGGTGCCTGTGGTGGCGCTCGGGGTGCCTGTGTCGCCCTCGCGGGAGGCGCAGGCGCCGAGGGCCAGTGCGCCGCCGACGCCGAGGGCGCTGGTCAACAAGCCACGGCGGGACAGCCTGAATGAAGCCTCGTGTCGCATGATGTCTCCTGTTGACAGCACGTATCGACGGCGGTGGTCGGCCACCGTCGGTACGCGTGGGGGTGGGGGGTGTGGAGCGGGAGGGGAAGGTGGCAGGCGGGGGCCTACCGCTTGATCCAGGAGGAGATTCGTACGCGGTCTCCGCGTACCCACACGTCGGAGTATTCGACGGAGTTCCCGTTGGCCTGGTACGAGATCTGTTCGAGGTAGAGGAGGGGCACGCCGGGGCGCAGCGACATCGCGGCACTGACGTCGTCGTCGGGGAGGATGGCGGAGAAGGTCCGCCGGACGGATTCGACGGTCACGCCGTAGTCGT
Source organism: Verrucosispora sp. ts21 (assembly GCF_002879555.1). Taxonomy (NCBI): domain Bacteria; kingdom Bacillati; phylum Actinomycetota; class Actinomycetes; order Micromonosporales; family Micromonosporaceae; genus Micromonospora; species Verrucosispora sp. ts21. The sequence goes on from NZ_PNOZ01000034.1 coordinate 12,750, forward strand.
GTTCGAGCACGCCGAACAGCGACCGGTCCTGTAGGACCTGCGGGGACAGATCCGGGCACAGGACGGTGGGTAGGTAGTTGTCCAGCAGGTAGACCACCTCACCGGCGACCGATCGGGTCCGCCGGATGGCCAGCACGCTGAGGTCGTCAGCGGGCAGGCCGAGGTGGGCGGCGATGTGGCTCGGCGCCTGGATGACCCGGGCGGACAGCACCTGGGTCTGGTACTCCACGCCCTCCCGGTCCAGGCTCTGCGCCGTGGAGATCAGCTCCTGGGCGAACTCCTGCTCCAGCATCTGTCCGCGTACGAAGGTGCCCTTGCCGCGGGTCTGCTTGAGCAGGCCGGCTTCGATCAGGGTCCGGATCGCCCGACGGACGGTGCCCCGCGAGACGTTCAGCGCGCCCGCCAGCTCCGGCTCCGCCGGCAACTTCAGATGCTCCGGCCACTCGCCCGACTCGATGCGCTGCCGCATCAGCTGCGAGATCTGCTCGTGCAGGGCCTCGGCCTCGGCCGCGGAGACCTCTCGGGTGAGCGCCCTGATCGCGGCAGGGGTGAGTTCCTGAGCCGTGGCCACCGCCCACTCCTCGCTTGTCCAGTGATGTCTTCGTTGGTCTGTAGACATCACTGAACATAGGCGCGGGTCTGGTGATGGTCAAGGGGCTGACCTGGTGAAACTTGGCGGCGTAGCCGGTGGCGGTAGGCAAATGCGACGGATCAGGCCAATGGCCACGGACACGATCAGGCGGTGGCCGCGGCTAGCCGACCTCGGGAGACGGGTCGAGGATCCAGTGCTCCCCTGTGGTCCAGCCGAGCAGTCGTCGGCCCGTACCGGCCCGACCGTCCGAATCGAACGTCCCGCCGCCGACGATGTGCCCGAGCCCGGTCACGGCCGGCGCGAGCCGGGTCCGCACGTGGTCGGGCTGGGCGGCCAGTCGCTGCGCGGCGTGGGACAGGAAGGCCGTCTGCTCCTCACCCGTCGACAGCGCCAGGAAGAACACCATCTGCCGCCACGCGTACGCGGTGTTCTTGACGGTGCCCAGCGGACGAGGGTTGTGGTGCAGGCGTGCGGTCAGCCGCAGCACGGCGTCCAGGCACTGCTTCGCCAGCTCGATCGCGGGCAGGCCGATGCCGAGTTCGACGATCGTGGCCAGGTTGTGCGTGGTCAGGATCTGCGCCTGTTCGATGATCGTCCCGTTGGCCGCCACCGGGAACCACGACCGCTTGCCGGTCGCACCGGCCCGATCGCGGCAGAGTTCGTCGAAGGTGTTCGAGGTCCGGGTCCGCCGGATCAGCCGCCGACGGGTGTCGTCGATCGCGGCGATCGCCGGGTAGTCGATGTCGTAGTACCGCGCGTACAGGCTGCCCGCGAGCCGCCGACCGGCGAGCGTGGCGGCCTGGAGGAACTTGGCCGAGAACGTACCCATGAAGATGTCGGCAGCGAGTTCCTCGACCCACGGCAGCGGCAGGCCCGCCTGCGTCGACAGCGTCGACAGCTCCTTGACGAGCGGGTTGGGCAGCACCGCGGCCGGGAATCCGGTCACCGCCACCGACGCCAGTCGGGCCAGGGTGCGACGGGCCTGATCGCGGGTGTCGCTGGTGTCGGTCCGGGCCGACGCCACCGCCCGCACCCAGGGCAGCTCGGCCAGGCGTACCTGATGCTCCAGGTTCAGCAGCAACAGCGAACGGCGAGCGCGGAAGGCACGGTAGGTGGCGTCCATCAGGATGCGCAGGGCCGGATCGGGGTACGCCGAAGCCGCGGTCGCCGCCGCCAACCGCGGGGTGAGCCGGGCCAACTCCTCCGCCGAGGCGATCACACCACGGTCGATCAACTGCTCCAGGGTTGCGGCGGTAGCGCGGGCCACCACCCGCGCGACCGGCTCCGGTGCCGGCCAGCCCGCCACCACACCCGCCTGGTGGGCCTCGTCAGCGTCGACCGGGCGCAGCACCTGGTCGACGTCGTGGATCCCGACGTCCTGCGGCAGGGCGGCCAGTCGGGCGGCCACCAGCTGCGCGAGCTGATGGTGGCGGGGCAGCGCCGCCTCGCGGGCCTGCTGCTCCCGCAACGCCGTGTGCTCCGGGCTGCCCGGACGGCCGCGCTTGCGCAGCATCGCCTCCACCATGCTCTGGACCAGGCCACGCTCGCGCGGCGTCAGCTGGGCTCCGGCCACCCGTCGCTCCAGCGCGGTGCGCAGCACACCGATGCTGCCCCTGCGGTGGCGATGCCTGCTGCAGCGCGGATGCGCGGCGGCGAGGTGCCGGTAGCGGGCCAGCAGCTGAGCGGCGCGCGGCAGCCAGTCGTCAGGCGTCACCGCGTCGACCCGGCCGTCGACGACGGTCTCGCACCACAGCGTCAGCAACTCGTCGGCGAGCGGGTTCCACACCGTCAGCGCCTCGCGCATCGTCTCGATCTGCGCGTTCGGTTGCCGCTGCTCCAGCACCCGGCGCACCTCGCCGGCCGTCTGCCGGTAGACGACGTCCGGGTCGCCGGCAGGCTGATCGTTCGGGCCCGGGGTGAAGCGCAGCCGGTCGGCGTACGGTGCGATCTCCTCCAGCAGGTTCACGGCGGCGGCGCGCTCGCCGGCGCGCAGCAACCACGCCACCACCGGCAGCGCCGCCTCCTCCGCGTACTCGGCCCGGTAGCGGCCGCTGTCGAGCAGCTCCCCCAGTTCCACCAGGCCCGCGTCGGTCAGCCACGACCAGAACAGGGCCCGACGCTCGGCCGGCAGGCCGAGGCGCCGTGCCCGGTCGGTCTCGTCCGGGCGCAGCGCACCGCCGGCGGCCGGCGTTCCGGTCGCGAAGCCGCCGTGGGCCACCTCCGGCGTCACCCACGCCGGCAGGCCCCGCACCGGGGTACGCGAACCGATGTCCAGCGTTCCTGCGGCCATTCCGTCCACGACCTGCTGCCAGCGGCGTACCCGCCGTTCCGCCCGCTGCCGGGTGGTCGGATCCTCATGCGTCCCGGCGGTGGTCAGGGCACGTGCCAGCTGGCCCAGGGGAAAGCCCACGCCGACGCTGATGTCGTTGTCGCTCACGCCAGCGTGGCGGGCTCCGCCCCCGCGCCCTCCGGGATGCAAGCCCGGTGCTCTGCTACTGAGCTACACGCTGATGCCGCGAGACTCTACGGAGTTCACCCCCGCGCACGCACCCGAGATCTGCTCAGTCGCTGACTCTGCTGCGGGCCTGGTACAGCAGGTCCTGGTACTCGGGGTGACGGTCGATCCACCCCGCGATGAACGGGCAGGTGGCCAGAACCCGCAGGTTCGCGGCACGCGCCTCGTCCAGGGCCGCTCGGGCCAGAGCCGCCCCGACTCCTTTGCCCTCGTACTTCGGCGACACCTCGGTGTGGACGAACGCGACGAGTTCCGCGGTACGGATGTACTCCGCGACGCCCGCGACCTCGGACTCCCCATCGACCCGGGCCTCGTACCGCTTGGCCTCGGGAACGTCCGTCACTACGACCATCACGTGTCCTCCTGTTGTCTTCCGGGCGAGTTGTCCACCCGAGCGGGCCTCGGCGCGAATGTCCATGATGGTGGTCGCGACCCCTGATCGCCATGTTCACAGCCAGTCGTGTTCGCGGGCGTAGCGCGCCGCTTCGTGGCGGGTCCGGGTCTGGGTCTTGCGCATGGCGTTGGAGAGATAGTTGCGTACGGTGCCGGGGGCGAGGTGCAGCCGCGCGGCGATGTCGGTGACCGAGTAGCCCTCGCCGGTGACCCGCAGCACGTCGGCTTCGCGGTCGGTGAGCGGGTTGTCCTCGGTGACGGCGCGCGCGGACACGTCCGGGTCGATCCAGCGTCTGCCCGTGTGCAGGGCGGCGATGACCGAGGTGATGTGGGCCGGTTCGGCGGACTTGCTGACGAAGCCCTGGACGCCGAGCTTCAACGCCTTGCGCAGCACGCCCGGTCGGGCGTGCCGGGTCAGCATGAGGATCACCTGCTCCGGCAGCGTACGGCGGATCTCGGCGACCGCGCCGAGCCCGTCCACGCCGGGCATCTCCAGGTCGATGACCAGCACGTCGGGGCGGTGCCGCAGGGTGGCGGCGACGGCGCTCTGGCCGTCGGACGCCTCGGCGAGGACGGTGATGTCGCCTTCGATGGGCAGCAGCGCGGCCAGTGCCCTACGGAGCAGCACCTCGTCGTCGGCGAGCACGATCGTCGTCATCGGCGCTCCGTCTGCGCGGTCGTCGGGGCCGGGTCGGCGCGGGCGGGCGGGAAGATCGCGGCCGTCAGGAACTGCTCGTCCTGCTGTTCCACGGTCAGTTCTCCGCCGTCGGCTGCCAACCGTTGCCTCAGCGCCGACAGCCCCCTGAGCTCCGGGCTCGTGGTGGCGGTCACCCCGTCGTTGACGATGGTGATGCCTGCCCCGGAAAGGGTGATCTGCACCTGGGTGGCCTGGGCGTGCCGCAGGATGTTCGTGGTCGTCTCCCGCAGCACCTGGCCGAGCAGTTCGCTGACCCGGGCGTCTTCTTCGGCCTCCCGGGTCACCCGGACCCGGATACCGGCGGCTTCGAACAGGTTCTTCGCGTTCTCGATCTCCGCGGTCAGGTTGAGCCGCCGTTGCGCGTACGCGAGTTCCTTGGTCTGCGCGATGGTGTCGCTGACCAGCGCGTACGTCTCCCGCAACTCCTTGGCCGCCCGGTCGCTGTCGCGCAGCAGCAGCCGCTGGGCCAGTGCGATCTTCAACTTGACCACGTGCAGGGTGTGGCCCTGGATGTCGTGCAGGTCGCTGGCGAACCGGACGCGTTCCCGGACGACCGCCAGCTCCGCCTCGCGTTCCCGGGTCTGTTCGAGTTCCCGGATGAGGTCGTAGAACCGCTCACCCAGCACCGTCGTGACGGTCACCAGGACGGTGATGACGGTGGGGGTGAGCACGTAGGTGATCAGGACATCGCGGACGTCGTCGCGCTGCACCAGCAGCCGCGCCGCGCCGACCACGGCGACGTAGCCGAACAGCCCGGCCATCGCCAGCGCCCGCCGCCCCGGCCGGACCTCACGCAGCGCAAGAGAGCCCACGGCGCAGATCCCCCAGTACGCGTTCCTGCCGCCGGTCACCAGGACGCCCAGTGGCCACACCGCGCCCGCGACGATCACGCAGGGAAGCACGACCCGGGCCAGGTCGTTGGCCGTCCACCGTTCGAATGCCACCACGGCCGCCACGACGCCGGGTGCCAGGACGACGGCGTGCCACCAGGTGTGCGCGTCGACGTACAGCAGGACCACCGCGGCGATGACGATCAGCGGTAGGGACGTCGCCAGGTTGAGTCGACGCAGCCGCCCCTGCGTCGACTGCGTCAAGCGCAGCGGTCGTGGGGTCACCGCCCCAGTATTCCGCGATCATCGGCCACGACCAGTGACACTGCGTCATATCCCTTCATGACATGACGCCACTGACGGGTCGGCCGGGTCCGCGCTGTCATGGATGCATGTCCACCACACCTGTCATCGACGTCGACCGACTGAACCTCACCTACGGCGACTTCCACGCCGTGAAGGACCTCTCCTTCCAGGTACGGCACGGGGAGCTCTACGCACTGCTGGGCACCAACGGAGCGGGGAAGACCTCGACGTTGGAGATCATCGAGGGGCATCGGGCGCCGACCTCCGGCACCGTACGCGTCCTCGGGCACAGCCCTCGCGACCGGCGGGCGGTTCGCCCCCGGATGGGCGTCATGCTCCAGGAGAGCGGATTCTCCCCGGACCTCACGGTCCGTGAGTCCGTCCGCCTGATCGGCCGGCTGACCCGACGCACCGACGACGTCGACCGGGTCCTCGACCTCGTCGACCTCACCAGCCGGGCCGGACGACGCGTGTCCCAACTGTCCGGCGGGGAGAAGCGTCGACTGGACTTCGCGACCGCCGTCTACGGCACACCGCAGGTGCTCTTCCTCGACGAGCCGACCACCGGCCTGGACATCCAGTCCCGCGACGCCCTCTGGGCCACCGTGGACCGCATCCGCGAGGACGGCACCACCATCGTGCTCACCACGCATTACCTGGAGGAGGCCCAGCAGCGCGCGGACCGGATCGGGCTGATGCACCAGGGCACGCTGCACCGGGAAGGTACGGTGTCTGAACTGACCCGCGCCCTGCCGGCCGTCATCCGCTTCTCCCTTGCGCCATCAGCGCCGCGACCGCCGTTGCAGGCTGTCGTCGACGGCGACGGCAAGGCCCTGGTCGAGACGTTCCACCTGCAGAAGGACCTGCATCTCCTGCTCGGCTGGGCACAGGAGCACGCGGTGGAACTGCCGGACCTGGAAGCCGGACCGACCCGGCTCGACGACGTGTTCCGCACCCTCGGCACCGCATCCCACCGCGGCAACTGACCCGTCCTCGAAAGGAACCCCGTGTTCTCCATCGCCTCCAGCGAACTGATCCAGATCTTCCGTAACCGGTTGGTGCTGGTCACCAGCCTCATCGTCCCGGTGGCCGTCTCCGCCCTGTTCGTCCGCCAGCACGAGACCTTCGCCGACCTCGGCAGTCTCGGCTACATCGCGGCGATCGTGATGTTCACCGTGGCCGCGTTCGGGCTCTACGCCACCGCCGTCACCACCCTCGCGTCGCGGCGGCAGAACCTCTTCCTGAAACGACTGCGGTCCACCGCCGCCGCCGACTCCACCATCCTCGCCGGTCTGCTGCTGCCCCCCACCGCGATCGCGGTGGTGCAGGTGTCCGCGATCATGACCGCACTGGCCATGGTCGCCGGTGAACCGACGAACATCGCCCTGCTCGTGCTGGCGACCGTCGCCACCCTGGCGATGATGATCGGTCTGGCCCTGGCCACGGCCGGACTGACCAACTCACCCGAGCACGCCCAGGTCACCACCCTGCCCGTCACCCTCGGCGTCATCGCCGTGGCCAGCTGGGTCGGCATCACCGGCACCGAGGAACTCACCCTGCTCAAGCGGCTGCTCCCCGGCGGCGCGGCCACCGAACTGACAATGAACGCCTGGAACGGCGGTACCGCCGTGGCCGACTCCCTGCTCCTGCTCGCACCCACCCTGGGCTGGGTCGCCATCGCCGTCGCCCTGGCCACCCGACTCTTCCGCTGGGAGCCCCGCCGATGACCACCGCATCGCACAGCCGACCGAACACCCCGACCCTCGCCGACCTCACCCTCGGCGAACACCTGAGCACGGCAGGCCAGGGCCGGGTGAGAAGCGTGGCGGATCATCCACCGACGGACAGCCTCCTGCACTCATCGGACGCGGCGACGTCGACCAGGAGCGGCGCAAGTGCTCGGCCTGTTCCCCACCACGGCCCTGCGGGACGGAACGACCGGGCGACGAGCCCATGAAGTCCACCACCCGGTTCAACAACCTGGCCGACCGGGAAGGCTTCATCGTCGTCTACCCCACGCAGCTGATCTCCCGCAACATGATCGCCTGCTGGAACTCCGTCGACCCGCGGCATCAGCAACGAGACGCCGGAGAACCCGCGCGGCTCGCGGGCGTCGCCCGCCAGGTGGTCGAGACGTACCACGCGGATCCCGACCAGGTGCACGTGGCCGGCGCCTCGTCGGGCGCGGGAACCGCCGTCATCCTCGCCGCGACCTACCCCGACATCTTCGCCACGGCCACCTCGGTCGCCGGCGGCGAGTACGGACTCAACCAGGTCGACCCGGACGACCCGGCCGCGACGCCACCGCTGTACACGGCACGTCAGGCCTGGGCCACGATGGGCGACCGCGCCCGGCAGGTGCCCCTGCTGGTCATCCAGGGTGAGCGCGACGAGGTGGTGCCGCCCCTGGTCGCCACCCGACTCGTCGAACAGTGGACCACGGTCGGCGACCTCGTCGACGACGGGCTGCCCAACGACAGCCTCGACCTGACCGAGGAGACCGTGTTCGTGCCAGCCGCCACCGGCCGGCACCCCTACACGCACACGACGATCAAGGCATCGGACGGCAGGTCGATCGTCGAGGCGTACCGCGTCCAGGACATGGGGCACGCCTGGCCGGGCCCCGACGGCGACGGCTGATACACCGATCAGGCGGGCCCCGACGCCAGCGAGATCGTCTGGGAGTTCGCCGCGCGTCACCCGATGAACAGCGGCTCATGAGGATCCGACAGGTGCTGCGGCCTGTCGTCGGCTGCGCCGCGATGCCCAGCACGCCGAAGCCGCCAGGACCCGTCCGGGTTGGCACAGCAACGGTCCTGATGGCTCCCCCACGAGCGGCGATCCGCAGGTTACAGCCAAGGTAACGGGGGTGACCGCGACCGCATCGTCCACGGCGGACGCGTCCTAGGCGGCTGAGCGGGCGGCCTCGCGGTCGCCAGCATTGTTCAGTCGCCCCGACGGCGGTGGGCCGGCGGTCATCAGCGGGGACCGAAGACCGAGCCCAGCTTGGACAGCCGAGCGTTGTCCAGCTCCCACTGCAGCACGGTATCGAGCGTGTCGAGTGCCCGCCCCTCGACCGTGGCCTTCATGCTCTGCACGCCGTCGACCACCTCGGGCAGGGCCGCCACCACCGCTGCGGTGGCGGCCCGGATGGGCTCGTCGGCCCCGTCTGCCACGGCCCGGATCAGGTCCACCACCGCGCTGCGGGCGGTGCCCGCGTACCGCCCAGCGATCCGCTCCAGGCCGGCCGGCATTGCGGCCCCCGCCTCCCGCGTGGCCGCGGACAGCCCGGCGAGGAGGAACTCGACCAGCTCGCTGCGGCCCACGGCGAGACCGGGCAGCACCGCCGCGACCGCAGCCCGGGTCGCTGTCTCCACAGACGTCTCGGCACCGCCGTCTTCCGGGGCGTCCGCCTGGTAGGCCAACCGCCGCCGACCCGCGGTACTCATCTGGAACAGCACCATGAGCGTCATCGCCCGATAGAAGTCGCTCACCCCGCCGGCACCCGCCAGCGCAGCCAGCAGCGGCACCGCGCCCGGGGTGGCGGGCACCACCGAGCCCTGCGGGAACGCATCGTCCGCGATCGCCTCGATCAGATCACCCACACCGTCGAAGGTCCGCCCCTCGAAAGGCACCACCTCGGCGGCCGCACGAAGATCGGCGGCAGGACGACGGAAACCACCACACTTGAGTCCAGCAGGCGCGGGCAGAGACGGCGCGGCGGCCGTCTGTCCGCCGACGAGCTTCGCGCGGATCCGGTCGGCCTCGGCCCGGTCGAGCTCGTGCGCGAGGCCCTCCCGGGAGAAGCGCTCGATCGCCTTGTCCGGAAACTGGCCGCACGCCGAGTTGACCTGCCCGCCGTACTTCCGGGCAATGGCCGCGACGGCCTTCTTCTCGGCCGGTGAGACCTCCAACGGCCCCTCGTAGGGCGGGTCCACCGCCAGCGAATGGGCTCGCCACCAGCCGGCGAAGCGACCCTCCAGCGGGTCGGTCGGCACCTCCCGTACCGCAACCAGCAGGTGGCCGCGCTCGGCCAGCTTCTCGGCAACGGCATAGGCCGAAACCTCATCCGGCACCGACACGACGAAGCGCATCTCACGAATCACGGCGGCATGCTATCGACGATGGGTCGGGCTGCCCGGCCTGCCCTTGCCCAGTCCGAGCGGCACCAACCCGCGGCTCAGCGGCGATCAGGTCAGGTGCAGAAAGGCGGGGGCGTGGCCTCGGCCACGGCCCCGCCGCTTCAACGAGCGTGCGATGTGACGACAACTTGGGCGCCAACGGCCACGACCTGTTCGCCAGTCAACATCGCCGGTGCCTGAAGGTGGAAGGCGGTCCCGTCGGGCAGCGGAACCTGCAGGAACCACCCGTCGATCGTCTGCACTAGGTGGCTTTCCCTGCCGTTGACCTGCACCGTGCTAACCCGCTTCGCGCCACTTACCCAGCCCATCAAATCTCTCTCGGGTGCCTTGACGAGATTGACAATGAGCTCCTCGACGGAGTCGGGGGCGCGCAGGGTCACGATCTTGTTGTCCTTGAAGGCCACCAACCGCCAGCCCGCTGGAGCGAGACGTACCTGCAACGGCACCGGCTGGGCATCATCTGCCACGGTCGCGGCCAGCGCCCGCACCGCCGCTTCATTGCCGAAGCGCCCATGGCCGGTGAGCGTGACCCACTGGCCAGGCCGGCGCTGCCAACTCAGCACCACCGACGTGCCGGACTGCGCATCATGTTCGACCACGAAGCCGGGCACGCCCTGCAACGAGACGGACCGGACCCGCTCAGGCGCGTCCTGGGGCACATACCGATCGCTGACACCGAGGTAGACATCGCTGACGCCATCAGCAGCCCGGAAGACCGCCGTCATCACCGGCCGGTCGTTGCCCTGCTCGTCGCGGGCAACACCGCCACTGAAAGTCGGTGCCGCCAGGCCAGCGGGACGAGGACGCAACCCGATGGGATACACCGGCGAGTCGAACGCCACGAGCTGCACGCCCGTCGATCGGCCCGTCGACGCACGATGCTCCGACAACATGAATGTACCGCCAGCCGCCGCGGCGACCACGACAGCAACGGCGAAGCCGAGGCCCACCCGCCGATGTTGAGGCGCCCAGCTCACGCGACTCCAGCCCCACCTGCGGCGAGCCGGCGCAGCCGGGGCCATCTCGGCCATCAGTCGTTGACGAGCACTGGATAGGGCCGCAAGAGACACCGGCGGCGCGTCCGGGCCGTGCTCGCGCAGCAATTCAAGATCGTTCATATCAATTCCTCGTTGATCATCGCCGAGCTGAGGGATTCACGAGTCAGGCGTCGGGCTCGGTTCAGCCGGGACCGGACCGTGCCAACAGGTATGGCGAGCACCGCAGCGATCTCGGCGTAGGACAACCCGGCCCACGCCGTCAGCAACAACACGTCCCGGTCCCCGCGCTTCAACCGCGCCAGAGCCACAGCCAACTGCTGACGCAGGGCCTGCGCGTCCGCCCGCTCGACGGCATCATCGTCGCTCGACATCACATCGCTCGTGCTGGTGGCCAACCGGGCCAACATGCGGTAGCGGCGCTCCTCCTGCCGCGCCTGTCGGCGCAACACGTTCGTGGCGATGCCGTACAGCCAGGCCCGCGGATCAACGCCCTGCGATCGATAAGTCGACCTCCGCCTAAACGCAATCAGAAACGTCTCAGCCAGCAGGTCGTCAGCCGCGTTACCGACCCGGCGCGCCAGGTACCGGTGAACGGCCACAGCATGCCGATCGAACAGCGTCGCGAACCGCTCCGGACACTCGACCGACTCGCGCAACAACACGTCATCGCCCACCAACTGCGACGGTGCCACGAACTGCGCAGGGGGAGGCCGCTCCGATCGGGGGCCGGCCGGCTCACTCAAAGAAACGTTCCTTGCTTCGTATGTTGCGCTCACACCTGCTTATGCCCGCAGAGCGCGAGCGGGTTCACGACGCCGCCTACCAGAAACCGCCTGGCCCCCAACGGTGTCGGCCCAGGTCACGACGGCTACCGCGCCGACCGTCCGTGCCTCGCCAGCAGCACCAGGCACACGGTTACCCCCTCCCCGCCGACATTCGGCGAAGCGTCGAACACCCGTCCGCTCACGACGCCGCGCACTCCCACTTCTTCAACTTGATCATGAGGGCAGAAATCGATCGCGAAAGAAGGAACTTCCCCCGCACTTCCCATCCCGCGCTGGTGCAGATAAGCACGTCCGAGTACCAGATCAAGCCGATCACATACGTCACCCGTGTCGACGGCCGCCGGATCTAACGATGCGCCGAAGCTCCCGGGTGGTTGTCGTCCGACAGGTCGGATCCCTCCATCCCTTCGGATGGCCCGGTCGTGTCCCGAGTAGACGGGACAACGGTCCCTGGTGTCTGGGTCCGCTGCACGAACAGACTCGCCCAGCGCCGTCCGGCCAGCCACCGACAGGAGTTCCACCATGCCGCAGAGGTGTGCCGTCGTCATGCCCGACAGCACCCGCCCACCGGGCCGGTGTCCCACCGCAGCCACAAGGTCCATCTCGGACGTCCGGCCGCGCCGCGCCGGTCGGTGCCACCCATGACCCGACCGGTACAGGCGATCCTCATCCAACACGCGGTCACACTGCTGCGTCCCCTCACCGACGCGGCCGGCGACACCCAGGCTCGCGACCGGCTGTTGCGCGGCATGGGCTGGGACCTCTCCGCCCTCGCCGGCTTCGACCTTCCCGCGTTCGTTGACGCCCTGGTCCGCTGCCGCGACACCGTGGCCCGGGTCGCCGCCCGGATCGACACGGGCCTCGACGACCTCGGCGACGCGGCGTGGTGTCTCACCGAGATCCGCACCGCCGTCACGGCCGTCGTGGACCTGCTCGACGGCTGGCGGCCCCCACCCGTCCCGGGTGCGCCGGGCCGACCCGCTCCCCCACATCAGGACGCCGACCCGTACCGGCTCTTCCTCACCGACCTGTTCGGTTATCTGCTCGACGCGCACCTGGCGCTCTACGCGCCGAACCTGCGGGTCGCGCTCGACGTGCTCGGTGTGCGCCGGCTGGTCACCGCCACGGCGCCCGTCACTATCGGCGGCAGGCAGGTCCGGGACCGACGGGAACGGCCCTTCTTCACCGTCGATCCGGTGGGCCGGCTGCTGGTCGACCCGGTGGGTGTGCTCCGGGACCGGCTGTTCGGACCCGAGGGTCCGCCCACGCTGCCCGCCGAGATCGCCGACGCCCTCGGCGAACCGCTGGTTCGGTGGCTGACCGGCGTCGGCGTGCCTGCCTCGTACGGCACGCCGGGCGTCGACGCGGCCGAGTCCGGGCTCAGCCCGGCGCAGCGCGACGCCGCCCGGCGCCTGCTGCACCTGTCCTGGTCGGCGCCGGTCGGCGCACCCGACGAGACGGGCACCGACCCGGTCGGTGATCCGCTGGGACAGGCCACCCTGCACCTGGCCGCCGGACTGGCCCGGGACACCGCGCAGGATGCGCTCGACCCGCCGCTGGCCCTCGTGCTCGCACCCCAGGGAACCCTCGACGCCACGGTCGAGTACGGCCAGTGGACCCTGCAGAGTCGACTCACCGGCCTGGTCACCCCGGTCGTGGTCACCCGGGACGGCGCGCGGTTCCGGCCCGCCGACGGGTCCACCCCGCCCGCCGGGGCCGAGCTGACCGGCTCGGTCGAGCTGCGGTACGCCAGCCCCACCCCCGGCGAGCCGGCCCTGCGCCTCGGTGCCCCGGACGCGACCCGACTGGAGATCGACCAGCTTCGGTTCACCGCGCAGGGCCGGCTCACCGCCGACGGACCCACCGGTGACCTCGTCCTCAGCCTGGACGGCGCCCGCCTGCTGATCGCACCCGGCGACGACGGGTTCCTCGCCGCGGTCCTGCCGCCCTACCCGATCCGGATCGACCTGGACGCCGGGCTGCGCTGGTCACCGGAGCACGGCCTGACCCTCACCGCCGGCGGTGGGCTGGAGCTGACCCTGCCGGTCGGTACCAGCTTCGGCCCGCTGCACGTGGAGCACCTCACCGCCGCGGTGCGGGCCGGCAGCACCGGGCTGCCCGGCGGCGGCGCCACCGGCCCCGTCTCCACCGCCGGGGCCGAGGTGCGGGTGACCACCGACCTCACCGTACGCCTCGGGCCGGTCACCGCCTCGGCCACCGGTCTCGGGATGCGGGCCGCGCTGACCCCCGCCGACGGTGCCGGCAGCCTCGGCCCGATCGACGTGGACCTGGCGTTCCTGCGGCCCTCCGGGATCGGGGTCGCGGTCGACGCCGGAATCGTCACCGGCGGCGGGTTCCTGCTCGCCCAGGACGACGGCCGGTACGGCGGCGTCGTCCAGCTCAACTTCCTCGACCAGGCGCTGTCCGCGGTCGGTCTGCTCGACACCCGGATGCCGGACGGCTCCCCCGGCTTCTCCCTGCTCGTCCTCATCTCGGTGCGGTTTCCCCCGGTCCAGCTCGGGTTCGGTTTCACGCTCACCGGGGTCGGCGGTCTGATCGGGGTCAACCGGGCGGTCCGGGCACAGGCGATGCGTGACGGGCTCGCCGACGGCGGGCTGGACGGCCTGCTCTTCCCCGCCGACCCGATCGGCAACGCCCCCCGCCTGATCCGGGACCTCGACCGGTTCTTCCCCACCACCGTCGGCCAGCACGTGGTCGGGCCGACGGTCGAACTCACCTGGGGCGCGCAGGGCCTGCTCACCGCCCGGCTGGGCCTCTTCGTGCAGTTCCCGACGCCGGTGCGGGTGGTGCTCGCCGGTCAACTACGGATCGCGCTGCCGCCCGGGCGCACCGAACCGGTGGCGCTGATCCAGGTGGATCTGGTGGGTACGCTCGACTTCGGCCAGCGGACGGTGGCGATCGACGGGGTGCTGCGCGACTCCCGGCTGGCCGGGTTCACCCTCACCGGGCGGATGGCCGTCCGCGCCAACTGGGGAGACCGACCGTCCTTCCTGGTCTCGATCGGCGGGTTCCACCCGCGTTACCCGCAGCCGGACACCGTGCCGGTGCTGCCCCGGCTGACCCTGTCGCTGGGCGACGGCAACCCCCGGCTACGGCTGGCGGCGTACCTGGCGATCACCTCGAACACCGTCCAGTTCGGGGCCCGCCTCGACCTGTACGCCGGGATCTCGGTCCCGCTCATCGGGACCTTCGCCATCGCCGCGGTGCTCAGCATCGACGCGCTGATCGTGCTCGAACCGCTCTCCTTCGCCATCGACATCTACGCGATGGTCGCCCTCACCTGGAACGGTGACCCGGTCCTCGCGGTGGAACTCGCCGGCAGCCTCACCGGGCCCCGCCCCTGGCGGGCGGTGGGACGGGCCAGTTTCACCTTCCTCGGCCGGCATTCCATCCGCTTCGACGTCACGGTCGGCAGACGCGCCGTCAACCCCCCGCCGCTGCGGGTGAACCTCGCGGACCGGGTCCGCGCGGCCCTGGCCGATCCGGCGAACTGGACGGCCGAGCCCCCCACCGGGACCGGGCCGCTTGTCACCCTCGCCGAGTCGGCCACCGCCGCCACCGAGGTCCTGGTACACCCGCTCGGGTCGCTGACGGTCCGGCAGAAGGTGGCCCCGCTGGAGGTGACCGTCGACCGGTACGGCACAGCGGCCCTCACCGGAGACGTACGGCGGTTCACTGTCGGCGCCGTCACCCTCGACGGTGTTTCGGCCCGGTCGACGCCGGTCGACGACCTGTTCCCCCCGGCGGAGTACCTCGACCTGGATGACATGGAGAAGCTCTCCGCGCCCTCGTTCGAGCGGTGGCCGTCCGGCTTCCGCGTCGACGACTCGGCGCTGACCCTGCCCCCGGAGCGGGCCTGGCGCCTGGTCGCCGCCCGGACCGAGGACGAGGTGGTGACCCGTACCCCCGACGGCGGCAGCACCGAGCAGCCCGTGACCCGGCCGATCCCGGACGACCGGATGAAGGTGCAGGCCGAGGCCGGCGCGGCGGCGGTCAACGGGGCCGGCGCGCAGGGCGCCCGAGCGTTCGCCGGACCCGCCTTCGACATCAGCCTGGCCGAGCCGCTGTACGCGGTGGTCACCGCCACCCCGCCCACCGACGGCGCGCTGGCGGTGCTCACCCCGGCCCGACCACCGGCCCGGTTCGCCCAGGCCCGGGAGGCGCTCGCCGCCCACGGGGCCGGCGGGGTCCGCAAGCTCATCGAAAACGACGACGTCCCCCGGGAGTGACCGTGTCCTCGACCTACCATTTCCTGCCCTGGGCCAGGGAGGGCCTGGCCAACCGGCTCCGCGCGCCGGGCCCCGGTGAGGACCCGCGCCGCGGCCACGTCACCGTCACCGCGACCCTGAACGAGGAGTCCCTCGGCGACATCGCCGTCGCCACCCTCGGCCCCGGCGACGTGACAGGGCTCGCCCCGCACCAGGTGCTCCGCACCGACCCGCCGCCCGACACCCTCGGCTTCGAGCCGGACCACTACCCCACCCTGGACCTCGACTCGCCGACCCTGCCCTGGCTGTTCACCCCGCTGCCCCCGACCGGCGACCGGCTCCCGCCGTGGCTCTGCCTGGTGGCGGTCCGCCAACAGCCCGGGGTCCGGCTGCGTACGGACGGGGTGCGCAACACCACCGTGCTGGAGATCCGTACGCCCGCCGACGCCCGGCGGGAACTACCCGACCTCACCCACTCCTGGGCCTGGGCGCACGTGCAACTGGTCGGTGCCCTCGCCACCGGCGAGTCCGCTGCCCAGGTGCTGCGCCAGGCGCCGGAGCGGACCGTCTCCCGGCTGATCTGCCCCACCCCGCTACGACCCGACGCCCGCTACCACGCCTGCCTCGTACCGACCTTCGCCATCGGCCGGGCGGCCGGGCTGAACCTGCCGCTGCCCGAGGGGACCGGACCGGCCTGGCACGACACCGACCAGGAGGTGACCCTGCCGGTCTACCACCACTGGGAGTTCAGCACCGGCGTCGGCCACAGCTTCGCCGACCTGGTCCGGGCGCTGCGGTTCCGGTCGGCTCCCGACGGTGCCGGCCGGCGCCCCTTCGACCTGGCCGGCAGCGGGCTCACCGCCCCGACCGGGGCGGCGCCGCTGCCCCCGTTCGACGGCGCGCTGGTACGCCCCGGCAGCGGCCACACCGCCCCACCGGACTGGGTACGGCAGGCCCTCGCCCCGCTCGTCGGCACCGGCTCGGGCAGCGCCGCTCCCCTGTACGGCGGCGAGCACGTCGACCGGCGGACGGTATCGGCCGGCGACACCGGCTGGCTGGCCGAGCTGAACCTCGACCCCCGGTACCGGGGCGTCGCGGGGCTGGCCGCCGCGGTCGTCCGGGACCGTCAGGAGGACCTGGTCGCGGCGGCCTGGCAGCAGGCCGGCGACGTCCGACCGGTCAACCAACTGCTGGCCACCAGCGACGTCGCGAAAACCGTCAACGGCAGCCTGCACGCCCGCCGGCTCACCGGCCTGCCGGCCGACGGGCTGACCCTGACCCAACTGGCGGCGCCGCTGGGACGCACCGCCGGGGCACCGCTGGTGACCACGACCGCGTACCGGCGGGTCAGCCGGCGGCGCGGCCCCATCGCCCGACGGGTCGCCGCACCGGCCCCGGTCACCGTCGCGCCGGCCGACGTGGCAGCCCTGACCCGCGCCCTCGAACCGGCCCGGACCGTCAAGCAGCGGGTGGACAGCCGCCTCAACGGGGCCACCGGCGCCGACCAGCCGGACCGGATCCGGGTGGCACCGACCTTCCCGACCCCGATGGTCGGCGAACTGGCCCGGCTCGCACCGCAGTTCCTGCTGCCCGGCGCGGACCGCATCCCGCCGGACAGCGTGGTCGCGTTGGAGACCAACCCCCGCTTCGTCGCCGCCTTCCTCGCCGGGCTGACCACCGAACTCGCCAGCGAGCTGCGCTGGCGGGACTTTCCCCTGGCCGAACGGGCCACCCTGTTCCGGCATTTCTGGGACCAGCGCGGCCAGGGCGGCGACGGCGCCGCCGACGTGCCGCCGATCGACAAGTGGCCGGCCGACCGGCGGCTCGACCAGGTGGTCACCGGCGACACCGCGCGCCTGGTCCTGGCGGTCCGTGGTGAACTGCTGCGCCGCCACCCGCGCACGGCCGTCTACGCGGTCCGCGCCGCGTCACGGACCGCCCCGGCGGACGAGGGCGGCACCGGCAACGTGGCGTACCCGATCTTCGGCGGCACCCTCGGCGCGGACCTGCGCTACTTCGGCTTCGACCTGACCGAGGAGCAGGCGACCGGGCGGACCGACCCCCCGGGCTGGTTCTTCGTCTTCGCCGAACAACCCACCGAGACCCGGTTCGGCCCGCCCCCCACCGGCGACCCCCTCGCCGGCACCGGGGTGACCGCCGCCGAGGTCGCCCGCCGCACCCTGCGGCTGCCACTGCGGGTGCTGATCCACGCCGCCGACCTGCTCACCGCCGACTGAGGCCGGAGAACGAGACACCATGCCCGACATCACCACCGTGCCCACCGGTACGCCGATCGCCCTGCTGCCGTACCGGATCGAGACCCGGTACCTACCCCGCTCCGGCGGCCAGCCCGGCGCCGACCTGCTGGTCCGGGTCTACCCCGACCAGATCCACTTCGACTCCCACGAGCCGGGCCTGACCCCGGTCGAGACGCAGGCCCGCAAGGAATTCCTCGCCGCCGGTGGGCGCGATCCCGACCCGGACGCACCCGAGGTGATCTCCGCGTGGGCCCGGCTCGTCGAACAGTTCGGCGAGACCCGCGCCGCCTGGCTCGCCCGGCTAGTCGCGGACGGGGAGCCTTTGGGCGACCGTCCGGCCATGTGGTCGCAGCCGGTACGCGCCCGCGCCCTGCCGGACCGCTTCGTGGTGCTCGGGTACCGCGCCGGCCAGGTGGTGTTCCAGCGGGAGACCGCACCGATCCCCCGCGACCTCGCGGTCAGCCCGCCGCCGGGCGAGGCCGTCACGCCCGCGCCGCCGTCGGCACCGGATGCCTCCGGGCACCGGCCGGACCCCCTCGACGTGCCGCCGGGCATGGCCTGGATGATCGACCCCGCCGAGGGCGAGGCGGCGGGCATGCTGCTGCGGGTCCCGCTCAGCCCCACCCAACTGGTCCTGGACCGGCTCGTCGTCCTCGGGGTCCGGGTCGAGGCCCGCCCGGGTGACCCCGACGGCACCGCCGGGGTGCGTGGCGCCGCCGACCTCGCCGCGCTGCTCACCTCGCACCGCTACACCGACGGACTCGCCCTGGTCGCCCAGGGCACCCCGACGAACAACACCGAACGCGGCCCCTCCGGCCTCAACGAGGCGGGCCTCGCCGCCCACACCAGCCGCCGGGAACTCCTCCCCGATGCCGCCGACGACGGCTCCGACGGGGCCCGGCTGGCCGCCGCGCTCGGCGTACCCCGCAAGGTGTTCGGCCGGGTCGAGGGGGCCGAGGGACGGGAGTCGCGCGACGCCCAGGCGATGAACGCCGCCCTCTGGCCCGCCACCTGGGGGTACCTGCTGGAACGGTTCCTGACCACCGTCGGTCCCACCCGGCTGGAGCCGTACCGGCGGCACTTCGTGGACTGGGTCCGGGCCCGGGGCCCCCTGGCCACACTGCGGATCGGCAACCAGCCGTACGGCGTGCTCCCGGTCGTCTCCCTGGACCGCTACCAGGCCGACCCGGCCGACCCGACCGGCGCCCGGGTGGCCGACCTCGTCCGCCGCCTGCGCCCGACCTGGCTGACCGCCCTCACCACCAGCCGACCGGAGACGAAACCGGTGCTGGAGATCCTCAAGCGCCGCCCGGTCTCCGACGGCTACGCCATGCGGGGTGTCTTCGGCGCGCACGAGTGGTTCGACCGGGCCCTCGGCTTCGAGGGGGGACCGGAAGGGCTCGACCGGTCCCAGCTGGCCGGGCGGGTCGTCGGGGCCCAGCTCATGCACCAGCGGATCAGCGCGGCGTTGGGGGTGCCGCCGTTCACGGCGTTCGACGCCGTGAAGGCGTTCACCGGCGCGACCCTCCACGACGGGCACCTGCCGACGGTCGCGGCCGACCTGACGGCGCCGACCGTGCCGTGGCTCGCCGCCCTGCGGGCCCGGCTGCTGGCCACCCTGCCCGCCGACGTCGAGGCCGGTGGCTGGCCGGGCAAGCCGGCCGACTCGGTGCTGTACCTGCTGCTGCGGCACGCGGCCCGGCTGGTCGCCACCGGTCCGGCACCGGACGTGCGGGGCTACCCGGCCCGGGGCCACTTCGGCGACCCCGCCGCCGAACCGCCGCCGCTGAACCGGTACGAGGAACTGCTGGCCGCCCTCGACGACCTGGCCACCCGGCCCGCCCGGGTGGTCGATCTGGCCACCCGGGAGTCGCTGGACCTGGCCGGGTTCCGGTTCGACGCCTGGGCCACCTCGGTGGCCACCCGGCGGCTCGCCCGGCTGCGCGCCGACCCGCACGCCGGGCTCGCCCTCGGCGGGTACGGCTTCGTCGAGAACCTGACCCCCGGCAGCCAGGACCTCGCCGTACCGGCCGACCAGATCCCGCCGGGTGAGGCGCCCGGCCTGCTGCGCCGCGCCAGCGACGCCGGCTACCTGCACGCGCCGAGCGTGGCCCAGGCGGCGACCGCCGCCGTGCTGCGGGCCGGTCACCTCAACCACGCCGAGGAGGCCGGCGCCACCGGGACCAGCCCCTTCGCCCTCGACCTCTCCTCCCGCCGGGTCCGGCTCGGCACCGCCGTCATCGAGGGGCTGCGCCAGGGGCAGACCCTGGCGGCGCTGATCGGGTACCGCATCGAGCGGGCCCTGCACGACACCGGGCAGGCGGCGGGCATCCCCGCACTGCGTCGGGCGGTCGCCGCGCTGGCCGGTCAGACCGGTGAGCAGGAGGTGGTCGACGGGGTCGCGCTGCTCACCGCACACACCGCCGGGCAGCTGCGCTGGGGGGTCGGCGGGCTGCCCTCGCTGGCCGCCGTCGGACCGGCGATCGAGGTGGCCCGGGAAGCCCTCGACGCGGTCGGTGACCTCTCCGTCGCCGAAGGGCTGCACCACACGTTGCAGGGCAACTACCCGCGGGCCAGCGCGGCGCTGGCGATCGGCAAGGTCGACGGGGTCGCCCCGCCGGAGCTGGAGGTGGTCCGTACCCCCCGCACCGGCGCCGGGATCACCCACCGGCTCCTGCTGATGCTGGACGCGCCCCCGCCCGGCGCCGGTGCGGGCGGGTGGCAGGCCGGCCCCCGGGAGACCGCCGAGCCCGCCCTCGCCGCCTGGGTGGCGGCGGTGCTGGGCCCCGCCGATCGGGTGGTCGCCGACCTCACCTTCGTCGACCCGGCGACCGGCGCGGCCCTGGCCCCGACCCGCCGGGTCACCCTCGACGACGCGCTGCCGTACCCGCTGGACCTGCTCGGGTACGCCGACGACCCGGCCGGGATCGAGAGCCGGCTCGCCTGGCACCACCTGGACCCCGCGCGCCGCCCGACCGGCGTCGGACCGGATGCCGCCGTGCGGCTCCTGCCGGACCCGGCCGGTCCGCTCAGCGTCGGCCAGGTCTACCTCACCGACCTGCTGGAGGTGGTGCGCTCGATCGCGGCGGTGCTCTCCACCGCCCGTCCGCTGACCCGCACCGACCTGGCCGCCGGTGGCACGGCGGGCGACGAGGACGAGCCGGACGGGGTGCTCCTGGACGAGTTGCGGCAGCGGGCGACGGTGGCCCACCTGGGCCTGACCACCCTGCGGGCGGCGCTGCGCGACGCCGTCGGGGACATCGAGGACCACGGGCACCCTGAGGCCGTCGCCGACCTGAGCACGGCGGCGGCGCACCTGCTCACCGCCACCGCCTTCGGGGTGCCGAACGTGGTGCCGGTGGCCCGGCACATCCTCGACGCCACCGCAGCGGACGGTGGGCCCGCGGCCGAGGTGACCGCCGCCGCCGTGGCCACCCTCACCACCCAGGTCCTCGCCGGCTACGCCGAGGTGCGGCGCCGCAGCATGGCGGCGGACGAGATCGCGGCGCGGGCCAGCCGGGCACCGGACTGGGTCGACCTGCTCCGGGCCGTCTTCGGGCCGGATTTCCTGGTGGTACCCCGGTTCACCCCGGCCGATGCGGGCCAGGTCGCCCGCGCGTTCGCCGGCACCTCGGTCAGCGGCGCGCCGGCCGGTCAGGAGCCGCTGGCCTGGTTCGCCCGGACGGCCCGGATCCGGCCGGCGGTCGCGGCGGTCGAGACCGTCTGCCGGTTCGGTCAGGCGCTGGCGACCGGGTGGGGTCTGGACCTGAGTATCGGTCAGGTGCCCGCGCCGGCCGCCGGGGAACCGGCCCGGCGCTGGGTCGGTCTGCCGCCGCTGGACCCGGCCGACACCGTGCCGACCGGGGTGACCTCGCTCGTCGCGGTCGGTGCCGGCCCGGCCGCCACCGGCTCGCTGGCCGGGCTGCTGCTCGACGAGTGGGGCGAGGTGGTGCCGGCCCGCCGGGAGACGACGGCGGTCGCGTACCACTACGACGCGCCCGGGGCGCAGGCACCGCAGGCCGTGCTGCTGGCCGTCTCGCCCCGGCCGGCCGGCAGCAGCTGGACCCTCGACGACCTGGCCGCGACCGTCAACGAGACCATCGACCTGGTCAAGCTCCGATCCGTGGACCGCACCGACCTCATCCCCGAGCACCTGCTCAGCTCGCTGGCGTACCTGCCGCTGTGGCCGACGACCGCCCCCGGCGCGGTGGAGGTGAGCCGGCTGGCGTCGGTGCCGGCGACCTTCGGGGTGCCGAAGGTCGCCGGGCAGCCCCGGATCGGCTCCGTCGTCCTGAAGGGAACGCAGACAGCGCTCGCCGGAATCCGGCAGGGGCGCACCGTGCAGGTCATCGTCACCGGCGAGAACCTGCACATCCCGCAGGAGACCAGCACGTGGAGCGTCGACAAGCCGGGGCTGCGGCTCCAGGTGCTCGCCCAGTCGCCGGACCGGACCGAGCTGGAACTGAGCGCGGCCCGCACCGGCACCGGCTACCCCGCGGTCGGCAGGTACGACCTGCGACTGGTCACCCGGGGTGGCGTCGCCGCCTGGTCCGTCCACGTCACCCCCCGGGTCACCATCACCGCCGTCACCCCCGCCGTCGTGCGCCAGGACCAGTACGACGCCACCGTGGTGCTCGAGGTCGACGGCCACCTGCTGCCGACAGTGCCGATCCCGCACAGGGATCCACCGATCACCTTCCGGGTGCTCGGACTCGACCTGCCCGTGACCGGGGTGGTACCGGCCGCCGTGCCGGGCAGGGCGGCGGTGACCCTGCGGGTGCCCGGTCGCCCGAAACCGCCGGTCGAATACAACGACCGCGGCAAACCGATCATCAAGACCAAGCACTGGACGCCGGTGCCCGCGACCCTGGCCGTGCAGGGGGCGTGGGAGCACGACGAGCCGTCGACCGAGGCGTACCACGAGCTCGTCGGGGCCTTCACGTACGAGGTCATGTCCTGGACCAACGCCGACCTGTGAGCGGGGAGAAGTCATGAGCATGCAGAACGGTTGGGCCCGGCTGGAGCCGACGGTCCGGGAACGGACCGGGGAGGAGGGCCTCCAGGCGGGCATCGCCGATCCCCTGTGGCTGCTGACCCGGCAGTGGCAGCTCGGTGAGTTCGCCGCTACGGACGCCGGTACCCCGGTCTGGGCCCGGTTGCGCGGCACGGTCACCGGGCTGACCCGGCTACATCCCGGGCCACCCCCCACCGGCCCGGGCGGTGCCACAGGGCTGCGGTACGACGTCGGTACCGTGCCCCTGGAGGCCCTGGTCGAGTCGGAACCGGCGGTGGTCGGCACCGAGGGCACCCGGGACCTGGCCCTGCGGGCCGGTGGGTACTTCCTGACCCTGCTGGCCGAGGAATGGGAGGGCACCATGCTGCCCGCCGAGAGCCAGGTTGGCTACGTCGCCGGGCTGCTGGCCACGCATCCCGTCCCCACCGAGGGCCTGCCGGCCGGGGACCGGCTGCTCGCAGCCCGGGTGCCGGACGGGGTGGCGCTCTTCGCCGCCCTCGACTCGGGGCTGCGCCCGCCCGACGGGGGGCGTCCGACGCTGCCCGCGCAGCCGCCCCTGACCAGCGCGGCCGCGCGGCCCGTCCGGGTCGCGGCGTTGCGCTTCCTCGCCTGGTACGACGGGGTGACCGGGCGAGCCCTGCCGGAACTGCCCACCTGGTCGCCGCAGCGGCTGGAGTACCAGGTGTCGCTGGCCGCCCCCGCCGTCGGCGGCGAACCGGAGTTCGTCCTCACCACCGACGAGTACGCCTCCGGCAGCCTGGACTGGTACGCCTTCGACCACGTGCCCGGCGGGTCGCTGGGGGCCGTCGCCAGCGACCCCGGTGGGACGGGCCGCCCGTTCCTCGCCTCGG
The DNA here is from genome assembly GCF_002879555.1 of Verrucosispora sp. ts21. Lineage (NCBI taxonomy): Bacteria > Bacillati > Actinomycetota > Actinomycetes > Micromonosporales > Micromonosporaceae > Micromonospora > Verrucosispora sp. ts21. The sequence goes on from NZ_PNOZ01000034.1 coordinate 36,360, forward strand.
GCATCCCGACCCCTGTCACCTTCCGGGGCATGCCCGCCGCCCGGTGGTGGGAGTTCGAGAACGCGGCGGTCGACTTCGGCAGCGTCCGGGCCGCCGGGGACAGCATCGCCACCATGCTGCTGGTGGAGTACGCCACTGTCTACAGCAACGACTTCTTCCTGTTCCCGGTGGCGATGGAGGTCGGCTCGGTGTGCCGGGTCTCCTCGCTCGTCGTGCACGACACCTTCGGGCAGCGGATGCTGGTGCCGCCCACCCGGTCGGCGGTGCGGGGCGCCGAGTTCGCGATCTACGAGCACAGCGCGTACGACCCGCTCAGTGGCGGCACCGGACCCCTCTCGCTGCGGGACAGCACCTTCACCCTGCTGCCCACTCTGGACGACAGCCACGACTCGGCCCCCGTCGAGGAGGTCTGGCTGCTGCGCGACGAGAGCGCCAACCAGGTGTGGGCGGTGGAGGCGACCGCCTGCGGTCCCGACGGGCGACCGGTGGACCGGGCGGAACACCACGCCGCCGGCCGCGCCGCCAGCACTGTCACCCCCTCCGCCGACCCGGACCTGCCGCTGCGCTACCGGCTACGGACCGACACCCCGGGCCACTGGTTCCCGTTGGACCCGTCGCCGCAGGCCGCCCAGATGCTCGACCTCGGGGCGGTCCCACCGCTGGACGGCACGCCCGCCCCGCTGCCCTGGGGCCGGTTGCTGGCCGAGCTCCGCCAGCACCGGCTGCACCGGGAGGAGGTGACCCGGGCCGGCACCCACCTCACCCGCGCCTGGCAGTACGCCCGCTGGACCGACGGCCGCCAACACCTGTGGCTGGGCCGACGCACCCGGGTCGGCCGCGGCGGCGGTGCCAGCGGCCGGTACCACGACGTGCTCTGGCCCGGACCGGTCACCGCGCCGGGTCTGCCCGGCCCGCCCGAGCCGGGCGGGCCGCCGGCCGCACCGCGACCCGCAGGGCCCGGCCTCCCGCCGAAGCGACCCCCGGCGGAGCAGTCATGACCGCCCCCGTCGTCGAGGCGGTCGAGGCGCTGCGCGCGCGCCCCGACGAACGCTGGCCCTTCGGCCCCACCGCCCTGGCCGGCGAGCAACGCGCCCACCTGGCCGGCTGGCGCAGCTACCGGTCCTGGCTGGCCGCCGTCGAGGCGGGCCCGCACCAGCCGCCGTGGCAGCCGCGGGAGGTGGTCCGCCGGATCCGGCTGCTCATCTGCGGCGCAGAACCACCGGAGACCTGGCAGCCGGACGAGCTGATCGCCCACCCGCACCCGTGGGCACGCACCCCGCTGACCGTCGCCGACGCCCCCCGGGCGGCCCTGAACGGGCTGTACCGCACCGGGCGGCTCCAGATCGGAGTCGGGCCGACCGGCGCGCCCCGGCTGGTCGACACGTACCCGATCTGGTGTCTGCTGGACCAGCGCCTCGGCGAGCCGACCCCGGTGGGGGCCCTGTACGACGGGGCTGCACTGCTCGGCTGGCCGGGGCTGCTGGCCGAGGCGTGGCTCGGCTACGAGCTGCGCCGCCGCGCCGCCGAGCAGGCGGTCCGCGAGGCCGGTGACGTGTGGGTCGAGGACCCGGCCGATCTGGCCCGTCCCCGGCAGTGGTTGGCCGAGGCGATCGCCGAACGGGCCGGGATCGAGCGGCTCCTCGCGGTGGTCGACGGGCTGAACCTCGCTGCGGCCTGGGATCCGGCTACCCCGGTCAGCGCGATGCTGGCCCGCTACTACGACCCGGCGGGTCCGGCCACCACGGACCCGACCGAGCAGCACGCACACAACCGGTTCCGTCTGCTGTACGACGCGGCCACCCCACCGGTCCCCCGCGAGTCCGATCCGGCCCGGCTCGCCGCCGCCCTGCGCCCGGCGGTGACGAGCGCGGCGATGTTCCTGGTGATCCGGCAGCACCTGGGGCGGCACCGGCACGCCTGGACGGTGCCGGACGCCCTTGAGGCGCTGCACGGGACCTGGGGCATGTCCATGCTCACCGAACTCGTCGACAGGTTCGCCGGGGCGCTGCTGGCCGGCGCCGCCGGCGACGGCTGGAGCGCCGGTGACTGGCCGGCCGCACCGACCGCCCTGGGCCGGTACGGCGGCTGGCACCTGCGCCACGGCGACAGCGACGCCGAACGCCGCTTCGGCGGGCAGGTGCGGGCCGCCGGCCCACCGCAGGCCCCGGTGGCCCTGCTCCAACGGGACCTCACCGAACTCGGGTTCACCGTCGCCGAGACCGGACGGTTCGACGCGTCCACCGAAAGTGCCCTGCGGGAGCTGCAACTCGTCGCCTCCCACCGGGAGGTCACGGCGACCCGCGCCGGGGTCGCCGGCCAATCCCGGCGTCCCGCGCACCGGCGGCACCTGGGCCTGCCGCACGGCCGGCTGGACGAGGAGACCGCGGGCACCATCGACCTGTGGCGGCGACCCGGCCACCACGGGATGCCCGACGCGACGCGGATCGTCCGGCCCGCGCTGGCCGGGCTGCCGGCCGCCACCGTGCTGTCCCGGACCACCAGGGAGCTGTACCCGTGGGCCACCCTGACGGCGGCCCGGGACACCACCCCGCTGACGCCGGCGCAGTGGCGGCAGGTCGGCGACGCGCAGAAGGACCTGTGGCGGCGGCGGCTGATGGTGCGGGCCGGGTTCGCCGTCGACGAGGGGGGTGACCCCCCGTACGTGCTGGACGTGGCCGACGGGAACCTGTTCCACCTGGAGGCGGTCACCGAGTTCTACCTGAACCTGAACGACCCCTGGCTGCCCCGCACCACCGGGGATCTGGTGGGACGCAACGTGCCCCTCCCGCCGGAGGACCCGGGGTACCACCGGGTGGACCTGCTCGACCCGACCGGGGTCGCCGCGACCCCCCTGCCGCCGCATCCGCCGAACCAGTTCCGGCTGCGCCTCGACGGCGACGCCGATCTGACCGAGGTGTGGCGGACGGACGGCCACACCCCCGCCACCTCCCACCGGGACCTGCTCTTCCTGGCCGGCACCGCGCCGGCCGCGCAGCGGTGGTTCCGGGTCGCGGCCGTCGAGGCGGCCACCCGGACCGTCACCGTCCACGGCAGCCCGCAGCTGGTCGGCCCGGACCAGTCCTGGCTGCTGCGCCGCCGCCCGCAGATCGTGGTGGTGGACCCGGTCGGCGAACGACCGCACCTGGTCGGCACCGGCGCCCGGCCCGGTGCGGCGGCGAACCAGGTGGTCCTCGACGGCGACGCCGGGCTCACCCTGCTCGTGCTCAACTTCGACACCATCCACCTGCCCGCCGACGTGGCCCGCCCCTCGGGGACGTACCGGATCGTCGGGTGTGACCTGGCGACCCGGACCCTGACCCTCGACGGCGCGCCGGCCCTCGACGGCGAGTCCTCGTCCTGGCAGATCCCGGCCGGCGTCGGCGGACGGTTCGACCCGATCCCGACCGGGTTCCGGCCCGACCGCCGGGGCACCGACCACTACGGTGGGGTGGCCATCGTCGTGCACGGCGGCCGACAGCACGCGGCGTACTCATTCACCAGCTTCTCGGCGTGGCGGTACCAGGGCGGCAACCGGTCGGCGATCCGGGGCAACACCCACTACGAGTGCCGGTCCTTCCGGTCCGGTGACGCCTTCAAGAACTACTCGTTGAAGGTGGTCACCGCCGGGGAGGACGACCACGTCGCCCACGGCCGCTACTACCTGGACGACATCAGCAACCCCCGGCCGTTGCCCGGTGCCCCCCAGACCTGGCAGCCGTTCCCGCCGCTGCTGCACGTGGCCGACGACCTCGACGGCAAGGTCTACATCCGGTTCCACGACGGGCACACCAACACCGGGGACGACGTGGCGGCCAGCACCGGGTCGGCGGGGTGCCTCGTCTCCCCCGCCTACTTCGAATTCCGAGGGACCCTGATCGGGCTGCACCAGCAGGAGCGGGCCCTGCTGGGGCTGGCCCCTGACCCGCCGCTGGCCGACCTGACCCCACTCGGACGCGCGGAATCCCGGGCCCTGTGGACGCGCAGCAGCACCAACCCGGTGACCCCGCCGCCGCCGCATCTCTCCGCAGCCGAGTGGGAGAACAAGATCGCCGCCCGGCTGTGGCTGGTCCGCCCGGACGAACGCCCCGCCGGACCGGGCGCGCCGTGAGCCGCCAACCCTTTCCCCGACGTCCACCACCAGGGCCGGTACCGGCCGAGGGAGCACCATGAGCACCGAAACGGCCGACCCGGTCGCCGTCGTCCTCGCCACGGCGGTGCGGACGCTGCCGGAGCAGGGCCGCCGCTGGCCGGGTGGCCCGGTCACCCTCCGCGGCGAGTACAAGGCCTTCAGCCCCGACCTGGAGCAGTACCTGGACTGGGTGGCCGAGGTCGAGTCGAGGATCGGCGACAGCGGCGAGACGGCGCAGCGCATCCGCATGCTGCACTACGGTCGGCACGGCAGCTTCCCGGCCTTCGACAAAGTCCTCAACTCCGACCCGCTGCGGATGCACGCACCACTGTCCTGGGAGCACGCGTCGCAGGAGACCCTCGACGGTCTGGTCGGCGCCGGCTCGGTGAGTACCTGGCACGGCCAACTCGGCACCCGACCCCGCCCCGCGGTGGAGTTGTCCCACGTCTGGGTCTGCGCCGACGCGGCCCTCAACGAGCTGGCGACAGCCGCAATGGCCCTCTCCGTCCAGACCGATCCGTACGGCGCGATGAGCTGGACCGGCGACCTCGCCTCCTGGTGGCAGGGGTACAACCGGGCCCGGAAGAAGGCGAAGGACGAGGCCACGAGGGCAGGGCGGGAGTGGACCGAACCGATGGATCCGGCCTCCCTGGCGGTACCGATGGGCTGGCTGGACGCCGCCGCCGGCAACTGCGCCGCCGACGACCTGCTCGGCGACATGGACGGCATCCTGCTCATGCCCGAGTTCGAGGCGCTCGACCCGAGCCTTTCCACCCCACTGACCGACCTGCTGCGCGGCTACTACGGCCCCAGCCCGGCCGCCACCGGCACCGCACCCGACCGGCGGGTGCTGCACTCCGACAACCGCTTCCACCTCTTCGTCCGGCGGGCCCGCCCAGCGATCCCGCACACCTACGACGAGACCACCGGCGTGGTCACCCTGGCGGTGCAGGCCGAGAGCACGATCGCCGCGCACGTACGCAGTGCTGCCAAGGTCCTGCAGCGGGCCAGCAAGCAGTTTTTCGACGACGGCCTCGACAGCCCCTGGGGCGAGGCGATGATGTACTGGATCGCCAGCCGTTTCACCCAGTTCCTGCGCAGCGGGCTCGCCGCCGACGGCTGGACTATCGGCTCGTGGCCGGTGGCCCCCCGAGCGCTCGACACCTACGGCGCGCATCCGCTGCGGCTCGGCGACAGCGACGCAGACGGCCGATACGGCGGCGTCGCCCACGGCGAACCCGGGACCCACGTGCGCCTCCTCCAGCAGCACCTCGCCCAGCTCGGCTTCCCGACCTCGCCGGACCCGGTCGGCAGCTTCGGTCCGCGCACCGCGTCGGCGCTGCGCGAGTTCCAGATCTCGGCCCGGTTCGCGCGGGTCCACAAGTTCCGGCTCGACGAGGCCGGCAACCCGGTGGACCCCGCCGTGGTACCGGCGGTCCGCCGCTACCACGGTCGGATCAACGGATGCCTGAACCCGGACACCGCCACCCTGCTGAAGACCTGGCTCACCCCCGACGCGAAGGGCCTCCAGACCCGCAACGCCGCCACCGTCGACGCGTACCGGATGCAGGCAGACGTGCCCGGCGAGGTCGTCACAGCGAACCTCTGGCACCCGGCCGACGAAACCGACCCGACCCTCGGCGTGTACGCCACCGACCACCTGGAACGTCATCCGATCCCAGCGGCCCGGCGGCTGCCGGGCGGGCCCGGCCGGGTTGCGCTCGGGCGGTACGCCGCACCAGATCCGGGCACCGACACACCCGGCGGTCCCGTGGTGGCCGGCGCCGCGCTCTGGCCGGAGGCGGCGCTCACCCCGGAATCACTGATCCCGCCGGAGGACAACGACACACCGCCGCTGCCGCGGGCCGATCTGAGCACGTACCGGGTGATCCGGGCGGTGGCCGAGGCCGGCGGGGGGACACACTTCGACGCAGTCGACGCCAGCGGCGCCGACCGGTTACGGCTGGGCCCGCTGCGCTGGTCGCTCGGTGCCGACGGCTTCGGCGACCTGGCCGCCCTGCTGGCCTACTACCAGTTCGTCGACCCCACGAGCTACCGACGCGACTTCGGCCGGTACGGGATCTGGCCGGCGCAGCCGTGGTGGGCCCGCGATGTCTGGTCGGCCGGTGCGGCCGGCCACCACGCCCGTGAGTCGGGCCGACTCGCCCTGTACGGGCTGCGGGACGCCGAGGGCCGGGTGCACCCGCACGACCTGCTGCCGCTGGGGCCCACCGACGGCGAAGGGTTCGACCACCTGCGGGGCTGGCACGCGGTGCACCGCCTGGTGATGACGCTGCGCACCACCGACGGGCTGCGCCGGGCGATGTGGCGGTTCGCCGTCCGACGGATCAACCGGCTGCGGCAGCGGAGCTGGCGCTACCCGGGCAGCAGCACACCGACCGGCCCGGTGGTGCGCCACGGGACGGACTCGTCCCGGGACGCCACCCTCGGCGAGGTCTTCACCAGCGAGCAGGCCGTGGCGGCGCTGCTGCGGTGGCACACCGTGCTACCGCAGCAGGTGCTGGGCGAGCACGGGGCCGCAGACGGGCTCCGGGCGGTCTTCCACACGGTGTACGGCCCCGGGCCGCGCCTGCTGGACCCACGCACCGGCCCCGAGGCGGACTGGGCCCAGGCGGCCCTCACGGCCGCCCTGGTGGACCTCGCTCCGGCGGACCCACCCGGGTTCGGTGCCAGCGTGGCCGTGGCGGCGGGCTACGCCGGTCTCTCGCCGGTCGCCGGCTCCTTTCAGCTCGCGCTCCTCTGCCCTCCGGACACCGACGAGTACACGCCCGACGCCGCTGCGGGCGGGGCGACCCGGCACTGACCCGGACCTGGCCGCCCGTCCGGCATCCGGACGGGCGGTCGGGGCGGTGCCGTCCGTGATCCGCAGAGCGGCCGGGCGGGCCGCCCACGCCACGCCGGAGCCGTCCGTCTCAGCGCCGGCCGAGGCCCTGTTCCCGGGCCCGCACGATGGCCTGCGCCCGGTCGCCGACACCGAGCTTGACCAGGATGTTGGACAGGTGGTTGCGCACGGTCTTCGGGCTGAGCGCGAGCCGGTGCGCGATTGTGGCGTTGTCCAGCCCCTGCGCCACATGGTCGAGGATCTCCCGTTCCCGGTCGGTGAGCTGCGGGAAGGGCACCGGGTCGGCGCCCCGGACGAAGAAGCCGACCGCTCGGGCGCCGATCTCCGGGCCGAGCAGCAACTCGCCGTTGGCCACCGCCCGGACACCCCGCTCCACCTGCTGCGGGGCCGCGCCCTTGAGCAGGTACCCCGACGCGCCGGCCCGCAGCGCACCGAACAGCGAGTCGTCGTCGTCGAACATCGTGACCACCAGCACGGCGACCTCGGGATGCCGGGCCCGGATCAACCGGGTGGCCTCCACCCCGGAGCGATCTCCCAAATGCAGGTCCATCAGGACGACGTCCGGGAGGTGACCGGCGACGAGGTCCAGCGCCGAGTCCACGTCGACCGCCTCACCGACACACTCGATGCCGGTCAGGGTGCCGAGCAGCGCGGTCATGCCGAGCCGGAACACCGGATGGTCGTCCACGACGACGACCCGGATCGGTCGCTCCGGCTGCTCCCGGCTCACCGGAGCCTCCCGGGCAGCAGCAGCCGCACACGGGTACCCGGACGGACCGGCCGGGTGTGCAGGGGACCGATGCTCAGCTCGGCGTTGATCCCCTCCGCCCGCTCCCGCATGGAGCGGGTGCCGACCCCCACCGCCGTCCCGGGCGCAATGCCCCTGCCCTCGTCCACCACAGACACCTCCAACCCCTCCGGCCCGTTCGTCACCTCGACCGTGCAGGAGTCCACATCGGCGTGCCGGTGTACGTTGCGGACCGCCTCGGCCACGATGCCGTACACCGCCGTCGCCACCGGCTCGGGAAGGTTCACCTCCGGTGCGCGGACCCGCAGCAACAGCCCCGCGTCGGCGTAGCGCTGCCGTAACCGCTCCAGCGCCGGCCGCAACGCGCCGTCGTCGAGCAACGGAGGCAGCAGGTCCCGGGCGTTGTCGCGCACCGCCACCGTCTGCCGGTCGACCTCGGTGACCAGTTGTTCCAGCAGGTCGTCGGCCGCCGCGACCGCCGGCAGGTGCCGGTGCGGACGCAGCATGTTGCGTCCGGCGGCGAGCCCCAGGGACACCCCGCTCAGCACCGGACCCAGGTCGTCGTGCAGGTCCCGACGTAGCTTGCGGCGCTCCTCGTCGCGCCCCCGGGCCAGTTGCAGCCGCGACCGTTGCAGGGCCTGCTGGGCGACCGCCAGTTCGGCGAGCGCGGCCAGCACCGGGGCCAGGTCGGCCAGGACCGAAGCCGCCCGGCCGGCCACCCGCTCACCGGTACGTGGCCACGCCCGCAGCACCCCCACCGACCGGTCGCCGGCGACCAGGCGCATCGTCAGCGGCGACACCGTGCCCGACGTCGTCGACCCGTGGGCCCGGCCCGGCCCGGTGACCGAGGCCGACGCGATCGACCCGGTGGCCGGCACGGCCGGTCCGGGTCCGGTGGACGGCGGGGACGAGGACGCACCGCTCAGCCACTGCGCAGGAACCCACCCACCCGGGTTCCCGGTCACCGTGATCGTCACGGTTGCCAGCCCCAACGAGTCCGCGATCCCATCGGCAACCGCGTCGAGCATCTGCATCCCCGCCTCGACGTCACGCAGCCGCTCGGCGACCTGGCGGATCAACGGTTGCCCGCCGTCACCGTGCACCAGCCGGTCAACCCGGCGCTGCACCCACTGGCGAACCGGGTGGAACACCGCCGCCAACGCTGCGGTCGTCAGCACCTCGGGCAGCACCGAGGTGGCCGGCAGCAGGCTGCCGAGCGTCACCACCCCGAGGGCGTACCCGCCGATCAGCAGGCCGGTGGTCAGCGCCCACACCAGGGTCCGCCGGACGATGTGCGCAAGCCCCCACAGCCGCTGGCGCAGCACCAACACCAACACCGACGCGGGGAGGAACGCCAGCGCGGCGAGCATCAGCAGCGGCGCGACCGGAACCCCGCGCGGCAGGACCGGGTCGAGGGTGGACCCCAGCAGGGCCAGCGCGTGCAGCAGGGTGCCGACGGCGAGCCACCCCAGGCCGTACCGCTGCCACGGGAGAAGGGCACGGCGGCGGGCCAGCACCCCGGCGGTGGCGGCGAATCCGAGCACCGCGAGAACGGCCGGCAGCCCGGGTCCGAGCACCACTGCCAGCGTGTCGCGGACCGGCCCGACGAGTTGGTCCGGTACCCACCCGTACCGCACGGTCGACAGGAACGCCTGCGCCGCGACGGCGACTCCCACGGCGATCCGGACCGACCGACCCACCGGCCGCACCGGGAGCAGCCACGGCAGCACCACGACCAGGGCCGACCAGGCCGGTACGACCCCGACCCCGGCGGGGGGTATCTCCGGTGCCCAGAGGGACGGCCAGTGGTGGGCCGAGGCCGCCCACGCGGCGGCCGCCGCCGAAGCCGCTGCGCCCACCCCGATCAGCGCGGCGAGCCCAGCCGCCGGGTGCGACCGGCGCAGCAGGGTCAGCCAGGCGACCAGCCCGAAGCCGGCGCCGGCGGTCAGGTCGACCAGCCACCAGAGCAGGCCCGATCCCCAGGGGGGTACGGCGATCGTCCCGGCTACCGCCGCGCCAAGGGTGAGCCCGCCGGTGACGGCGAGTACCAGCCACGCCACGACCGGACGGCCCCGTTCGGGGTCGGCCATCGCCATCGCGTCCTCCACAGCCGGGCCGCCGGCCGGGTCCGGTCCGGATCCGGTCGGGTCGGTCACGCCGCACGCATCATGCCTCACCGTCCGACCTCCCCGGCACCGACGATCCACCGTTGCGACACCATCGCGCCCATTCGGTCCCACCGCCGCCCTGCAGCGTCCGGTCACCGTCGGCCCGGCCGGGGGCGAGGGTCAGTAGGTCACTCGCACACCCATCTGTCGCCACGTCACGGGGCCGACCACACCGTCCACGGTGATCCCACGCATTCCCTGGTACCACCGCACGCCCGATTCGGTCTTCGCGTCGAACGAGCCGGTCGCCGGCCCACACCGCCGCTCGCCGACGAATCGCTGCACGAAGGCCACGTCCTCGCCGGTGCTGCCCCGACGTACGGTCCGCGAACCGGGCTGGCGACCGGCCGAGGGCGGGGCGGGTGCGGTCGCCGCCCGCAGTGCGGCGAGGGTCTGGGCACCGACCACACCGTCGACGGTGAGCCGCTGCGCCTTCTGGAAGTCGCGGACCCAGGATTCGGTCCGGGGCCCGAAGTCACCGTCGACGACGAGGTCACCGCCGAGCCGGCCCGCGAGGGTCTGTAGTTCCCGCACGTCGCTGCCGGTACTGCCGCGGCGCAGCACCCGGTCGCCGAGTTTCGGGACGACCGCGTCGGCGATCCCCCAGCTCCGGGTGCTGGCCTCCAACGCCCGGTCGTGGCTGACACTGACGTGCAGATGCCGGTCGTGGGGGTTGCTGCCGGTGTACCGGGCGGCGGCGAAGTTGCGGGTCCGGCTCCAGATGGTCCGGTCGAAGATGACGTACTGGGTCGAGGGGTGGACGATGCACCGGCGGACCACCAGCATCGGGTCGATGCCGTCCCGGTCGATGTCCAGGGCGTTGACCGACCCGTTGTCCGCGTCGGGGTTGTGGTCGGACCGGGTGCCCTGATGCGCGGCGTCACCGATCCAGCCGTCCGAGGTCCGGTCCCGCTTCGGCCAGCGCCGGTCCACCTCGTCGCGCAGTACCTTGAGCGTCGGCGCGAGGTGGTACGCCGCCCGCAACCCTGCCGGGTCCTCCGCAGCGGGCTCCGGCTCCGCCTGGTCCTCGTGGTCGAAGAGGTCGAAGTCGACCGCCTCCCCGACATGACTTTCCGGGTCCTCGTCCTCCAGCAGCGTGCCTGCGACGGGTTCGTGACGTGCGCTCTCCACCGGTTCCTCCTGTCGGCTCCGGCTGGCGAGTCTGTGCGGGCCACAGACCCAGGCACCAGGGACGACTGTCCCAGGCGACCGGGACCGGGCCGGCGAAAGGCGGGTGAGTGGGATTTTGCACTCCCAGTGCACTTGTCTCCGGGTCGGCGGCTGCCTAACGTCACAGCATGGCTGACTCGTGGACCTTCGCCGTGGCCCGTGACGACCGCACTCACACCACACTCGTCGACAGCCCGATGCCTGCCATCGCCGACGGGGAGGCGCTGCTGCGGGTGGACCGCGTCGGTCTGACCGCCAACAACGTGACGTACGCGGTGCTCGGCGACGCGATGCGCTACTGGGAGTTCTTCCCACCCGAGGCCCGAGGGCTCGACCGGCAGTGGGGGCTTCCGCCGCTGTGGGGCTTCGCCGAGGTGATCGCGTCCACCGTGGCCGGCGTCGAGCCGGGTCAGCGGGTCTACGGCTACCTGCCGCCCGCAGGCCATCTGGTGGTACGCCCCGAACGGGTGGACGCCACCGGCTTCCGCGACGCCAGCGCGCACCGGGTCGATCTGCCCTCGCCGTACAACGCCTACCGGTCGACCACCGGCGACCCCGCCTACCGGGCGGAACAGGAGGACCTGCTGATCCTGTTCCGGCCGTTGTTCTTCACCTCGTTCATGCTCGCCGACCAGATCATCGACAACGACCACTACGGCGCGCAGTCGCTGGTGCTGTCGTCGGCGTCGAGCAAGACGGCGTACGCTGCCGCCTTTGAACTGCACGGCCGCGGACCGCGCCTGATCGGGCTCACCTCCCCCGGCAATCTGGCGTTCACCCGGTCACTCGGCTGCTACGACACGGTCCTCACCTACGACGACATCAGCGCCCTCGACGCGGTCCCGACCGTCTACCTCGACCTGGCCGGAGCACCCGCCACCCGACGCGCCCTGCGCGACCATCTCGGCGACCGACTCGTCCGGGACATCGCCGTCGGGCTCACCCAACAGACCCCCAACGCCGACGCTGCCGGGCAGGTCTTCTTCGCGCCGGTGCAGATGCGCAAGCGCAGCCGCGACTGGGGCCGCGACGGCCTCGACGAACGGTTCACCGCTGCCTGGCAGCGATTCGTGCCGGTGCTGGACAAGTGGCTCGACGTGCAGATCGGCAACGGTCCCGAGGCGCTGCGGCACGCCTGGCTCGACGTCCTCGCGGGCCGCACGCCGCCACGGGTGGGCCACGTCGTCCAGCTGTGAGCCCGGCGTCGGCGAAAGTGTCGGGGGCGGACGCTAGCCTGCCGGCGTGGTGACCATCGATGTGGAGAAAGCTGCGCTCTACGAGTTCCTCACGCATCAGCGTGCCGTAATCCGAGCCATCCTGGCGGATCTGGACGAGACCTCGCTGCGAACGCCCGTCCTGCCCTCCGGATGGTCGCCGCTCGGCCTGGTGGAGCATCTCGGGCATGCCGAGCGCCACTGGTTCCAGGAGGTCTTTCGTGGCTCGGCAGAGCCGCTGCCCTGGCCCGACGAGAACACCCCGCTCCTCACGACTCGCTCGCCGGCCCAGGTCTTCGGCTTCTACCGCGACCAGTGCGACATCTCCGATTCGATCATCGCCGCGGCCCCGTTGACGGCGACACCTGCCGGCCGACATCCGGAGGAGCCGCTGGCGTCGCAGACCACCGACCTGCGACGGATCGTTCTCCACGTCATCGAGGAGACCGCGCGGCACGCCGGTCACCTGGATGTCGTACGCGAGCTGATCGACGGGCGCACCGGGCTGGGGCCACGCTGACCTGTTCCGGCTCGGTCAGGTCCACGCCTGGTCGAGGGCCAGGGCCAGCCGGGTGGTCCACTGTTCGGCGGTGCCCGAGATACCGGAGTACTCGTCGGTGAAGTTGTGCCAGTCGACCCGCCAGGACAGCACGGTCTCGGCGGTGAAGGTGTCGGCTTCGGCGCCGAGTTCCGGTCGCATGAGTTCGCGGACGAGGGCCTGGTCGACGCTCGTGTGTTCGGCGAGCAGGACCGCATCGTAGAGGTCCTTGCCCTGCGGGTACCTGTCGGTGGCCAGCCACAGCAGCTTCCATGCCAGAGCTAGCGGAGCGGGCGCGGCCAGCAGCGGCTCGTCGACACCGGGCAGGATCAGCACCTCCGCGGAAAGAGGCAGGTGTTCGCCGAAGACGATGTCGATCTGTACGTGACCGTCCGGCGCCTCCGGGACGCTGAAGGGGACGAGCAGGCGACGTCCGTCAGCGCGTTCGTACGTCCAGATGGCGGATTCGGTGATGCGGTCGGGTTGCAGGCCGCCGCCGGTCGCGGTACGGATGGCGGTCTTGATGTCATCGAGCAGCGTGCGGGCGTCGATGCTGTCGCTGGTGATGGTGTGCGGCGTGACGACGAAGTCGAGGTCGCCCGGGTCGCGGGCGGCGTCGCCGGCCCAGGCCGCCATGGTGACGCTGCCGCGCAGGACCAGATGTTGACCCCAGGTCGTTGCGGCGATGGCCGCCAGCATGTGATTCATCGCGGTACGACGGGCGTCGGTCCACAGTTTGCCAGTGGCCGGCACCACAAAGTCGGGTTCGCCGGCGCGGTAGGCGTTCGGGTACTGCTTGACGGCGGGGTCGAAGGCCGCCCGCTGGCGTACGGTCGGGCCGCCGGGTAGTGGCCGGTAGGTCGGTGGGTAGTCCGGGGAGTCGGCCGGCGCGGACCTCATCCTGTGCTCGCGCTTCCACTGGTAACCGCTCGTGGCCGGCGCCGGCGAGTCCAGCCAGCCACGGTCGTGGTGGAGGGCGCTGTCGAAGACGACGTACTCCTGCTCCACCGCAATGGGCTCATGGCCCGCGGCCCGGAGGGTGTCGACGAGCTTGTCCAGCTGATGCCGGGCCGTGACGAGCCCGACACCGTGACAGCGCTGGTTGACGAAGCGTTCCTGCGCGCCGTCCGCCAACTCCCGGCGGGCGTTGCGGGACAGCCGCGCCCCGTGCGGCGCGACAAGTTCGGTGAGAGCCAGCAGATCGGCAACCGCCGTGGTGGGTAGCAGCAGTTTGACGTGATGCTCGAAGTACCGGCCACTCGGCTCGGCTGCCGCCTGCTTGTTCGACTGCGGTACGCCGACGCACCATGGTGCCGCCTCGATCTTCGAGCGGCATGGGTATATCCCCACCTCGCGCAGTTCGTGTTCCCAACGCTGCACCGTGGCCCGCTGCTCGGTCAGCGTGCCTCGCCCGCTCAGGGTGAGCATCGGTTGAGAGACGCACGCGCCACGGTCGAGCACGATGTGGACGAACTTCAGGCCACGCTCGCTAGCGAACGTCCGCAGCATCTCGACCTGATGAACGTGAGCCGTAATGTGGATCTCGAAGTCCCCCGACACCTCAGGCACCGGCGGAGTCTATGGCACGTTCCTCAGGTTTCCTCTATTTCCCGGCGATGGGGTAGCCGGTCGCCGCGATGTCGTCGCGCAGGTCGGTGAGCGCGGATCGCGGGTTCAGGCTCCGGATCATGTCGTCGGTGAGTGGCCGGTGGGCGGCGATGTGGTCGACTGCCGCGCCGTCCACCTCGATTTGGTAGTAGTCGGTGGCGAACTCGACGAACCGGCCGACGATGTCGTCGCACAGGATGTCGAGCATCCCGGACCCGTCCGGCCCGAAGTCGTCGGACGACCCTGTCCCGGGTGGAAAGTCGATCCCTTCACCGGCCTGCCAGCGGTCGTCGCCGGTCAACCGCCACAGCACCGCGGTGGCGATGAACTGCCCGGTCTCGTCGCCGAAGGCCGGCTCTTCCAGCTGCGGCTGCAACGACGCGGGAAGCCCGTCGAGCAGACCCGGCCACAGTTCCAGGTCCGGATCGCGGTACGGCGACATCGCCGACTCGTGGTGGAACACGCGGATGAATACGCCGTCGGCGGCGAACACGATCGCCCATTCGTCGCCGCTGCCGTTGCTCATCAGCGCCGCCTCGTCGTCGCCCCACGTCACGGTGTAGTCGTAGTAGGGCTCGCCGCCGTCGATGATGCGCTCCAGGACAGCCAACGCCCTGCAACGCTGCCGCAGCAGGTCGACGCTGGGCAGTCGGGCGGCAACGTCATACACGGTCACCGCACGACCCTACGTCCGAGCTGTCGCCGGCCACCGACCCCGTCTCCGCGCAGCAGGCCCGCTGCCTCCGTCGTCATCTGCTCACGAGTCTTTGGGCGTGCCGATCCGCAGCCGGTTGCCATCCGGGTCCATCACCATGAAGTCACGCCCCCAGTCCTTGTCGCCGATCTCGGTGACACCGCAGGCGGCAGCCATCGCATCGACGTCACTGACGTAGAGGTAGACCAGGGTGCCCGGGCGAGCATCACCGACGTGCTCGGACAGGTGCAGGTGCATGTCCGCTCGGGCGATTCCCACATAGAGGGGCAGGTGGGGCGCGAACCGATGTTCCCATTGCTTGACGAAGCCGAGCCGCTCGTACCAGCGGACGGAGGCCTCGGCATCGGCGACCCGCAGGACCGGCGCGAGATGTTCGACCATCGATTCAGTATGGGTGCCCGCCGACCGGGGACGCTGCCTTCCCGGTGAGCCGGGCTGTCAGCGAGTCGCCGACGGAACATCGGTGGCGGGAACGTCAGGTGACGGCGAACGGCTCGGGCGCACGTCGGATCAGGACGATGCTGTACGCCACGATCCACACCAGCCACAGGAGCCAGCCGACGAGGCCGAACAGCGCCAGCGGATTGACGCCGCCCACGCCGTACGGGCTCGTCGTCGCGGTGACGAACAGCAGCGCGGCGGCGACGAACCCGATGCCGGCGTGCCACCGGGCGATGACTGCGGTACGAATGCCGGAGACCGAGAACCCGACAAGTGCGGTGGCGAGGAAGACCTGGTTGAAACCGAACAGGGCGGTGTGCAGACCCCACAGGCCAGCAACGCCGCTGGGCTCGTGCTGGGCGGCGGACATCAGGGCGAGGCGGGTGGCCTCGACACTTGTGAACACCACCGATTGCATGAGAACGCCGGCCAGACCGACCAGGGACCACGGGTCCGTGCGGCCTCGCTCGTCGCGTCCGAGGCAGACGCACACCCCGACGGCGAAGAGCGTGGCCAGCAACCAGGCGGCCGGCAGGAGCGCCGAGGCCAGTCGCAGTGACCCGGCACCGGCAGCGAGGACCGTGGTGATCTCGTCGACGGATGCCGCTTCGGACGGGGTGGGAAGACCCGCTGCGGCCAGCAGGACGTTGGCCGCGACCAGGATGACGACGAAACCTGTCCCCGCAACCCCGGCAAGACGAGGGAAGCTCATGAGGGTCGATCTCCGTTCGACGTTACGCCGACGTGTGCACGAGCCGGTGGAAGGCGGGTAGGGCCCGCATCCCGTGGGCGTCGAGGCGGGCCCGCACGAAACGGTGGAAGCTCGGACGCGTGAGTTGCCCGACCAGGAAACGGATCTGCCCGGCCGGCAGTCGCGCATAGTTCACCAGGGCGAACGGCGAAGGCTCGGTGGGCCGTATGGCGGTGGAGTTGTCCACTGCGGTCTTGGTGGTGTACCAGCCGGTGACTGATCGCCAGACGGCTTCGGCGTCGGTGCCGGGCGCGGCGGTGAAGTGGTTGAGCAGGAAGACTCCGTCGGTGCGGGCGTCGGTGTCGCCTATCCGGGCCACGTTGACGCCGGTCAGGATCTGCTCGCCGTCGAGGGCCGAGATCTCGCCGCAGGTGCGCACCGCTTCCAGGTCTTCCACGTGCTTCGTCCGGATGAGCATCGCGAGGTCGTAGCGGGGCGCGCCGGGCAGCGGCGGGATGAACACCGCACGGAAGACGCGCACGGACGCCACGTCCGAGCGGCGCAGGAGTACGGGGACGGCCTGGACGAGTCGCGCCGCCGCCTGTTGCCGGCGCGGGGTGTGGGTGTAGACGGGTGCCCGTCGCGGGGGCTCGGCCTGGAAGCCCAGATAGATGAATCCGTGTGACTCCGGCTCGACGAACTGGGGCAGCGGGTAGGACATCCGGCATCCTTCGGCGTAGACGGGACAGTGCGGTGAGCCTGATCCGATCCCCAACTGCGGAGCAGGGGTAACTGTTACCTTACCCGACAGTCAGGAAGCCGTACAATAATGGGGTGGCTGATGATCTCGCACCCGGCACGGACCGGCCGCTGGCCGGCCGAGCCAACTTCCTGCTCTCCCAGCTGGGGTTCCACACCGCGCAGACCTTCGCAACGCGACTGGCACCGTTGGGCATCGCACCGAATCACTTCGGGCTGCTCATGCACCTTGAGCGCGGTGAAGGAAGCACCCAGCAACAGCTCGCCGACGTGCTCGGCATCCACCGCAAGGTCATGGTCGGGCTTCTCGACGACCTTCAGCATCGCGGGCTGGTCGAACGTCGGCGACACCCTACCGACCGCCGCGCCCACGCCATCCACCTGACCGACGCAGCACGCGCCCTGCTCCCCCGCGCCCGCAGGATCGCCGACCAGCACGAGGACGAGATCCTCACTCCGCTCGACGCCGACGAACGCGGACATCTCATCGCCGTCCTGCAACGGCTCGCCGCGCACACCGGACACCCGGCGGGCGTCCACCCGGGTCTACAGAGCAGCGCGAGATCAGCGACGCGATAACCCCGGCGGCAGAAACCAACGCCGGGCGTAACAATGATGGTTGCTTTTGGTGTCATCGACAGACGAGACTGTCGGGGTGGCGGCCAACAGCAGGGTGACGATCGCGGCCCACGCGTTGGCGTGGCTGGAACTGGCCAGGCAGCGCGGTCGTGAGGTGCTCACCTCTGACGAGGTGGCGGCCAGCGTCAACACGAACGCGGTCATCATCCGACGCAGCCTCGGTGACCTGCAGCGGGCCGGCCTGGTGACGGCACGCCGCGGCAACGGCGCCGGCTTCTCCCTCGGACGGCCGGCAGCAGAGATCACGTTGCTGGACATCTGGCTCGCCGTCTCGCCGGAGCCACTACTCGCCCTGCACCACTCCGAACCGAACCTGGAGTGCCCGGTCGGACGCGGCATCCGCCCGGTGCTCACCGACCTGTACGACGAAGCGACCGACACGTTCCGGGCGACGCTGGCGCGCTGGACCGTCGCCGACGTCCTGGAAAGGATCCTGGCATGATCGTCGAATTACGCCGTTACACCCTGCGGGCGGGACGCCGCGACGAACTGATCGACCTCTTCGACCGCGAGTTCGTCGAAAGCCAGGAAGAACTGGGGATGGCAGTGCTGGGCCAGTTCCGCGACCTCGACCGGCCCGACCAGTTCGTGTGGCTGCGCGGATTCGCCGACATGCCATCGCGCCGGACCGCCCTGACGGCCTTCTACACAGGACTGGTGTGGGCGAAACACGGACCAGCGGCGAACGCGACAATGCTCGACTTCGACAACGTACTGCTGCTCCGCGAGATCGTCGCGGTGCCGGTACTGGACCGCGGCACCGCCAATCCCGACTCGGTCCTGCACGCGACGATCTGGTACGGCAACGGCCCTTTCCTCGATCCCACGCACAGCTCGACGGAAACCCTGGCCGTGTTGAAGACCGAGTACAGCGCGAACAACTTCCCTCGGCTGCCGGTCCGCGAACAGGAGCACGCCCTGGTCTGGCTCACCCGGTCACCCCTACCGGCAGAGCCTCCCGCAGCGGTGGTCACGACCGAACACCTCCGCCTCAGCCCCACCCACCGCTCCACCCTTCACTGACATACGCTGACTCAGATGGATGGTGCGGGCTTCTTTGGTGGTCTTCGATGGCCACGCGCCGTCTCGTACGCGACGAGTGCGATGAGGACGAAAGTCGTCGCCGCCAACGTGACCTCCGGCAGCAGGTGTGGCGCTATGACGGAGAGACCGGCGAGGCCGAGGATTCCCATCAGTCGGGGCCAGGTCGCTCTCCCGAAGATCACGTACTCGAAGGCGGAGCGCCCCGCCAGGAACAGTGCTGGGCCGCCGGTTATGGCGGCGACCCAGGATGTCGGCGTCCGCTCGAACGGATGCTCGATGGCCAGAGTGAACCCGACAGCCGTCAAAAGAATCCCGGCGACCATCGCCATATGGGCATAGGCAGACCATTGGCTGAGGCGGTGCGGGTTGCCGGAGACCGCGATCGCCGGGGCAAGTTGGGATCCGGCTTGGTATATGTAGAGCCGCCACATGAGGGCGGCGCTGGCGAACGACAGCGCGAGCACCACCGTACGCCTGGGCGTGAACGCGTCATAACCCGTGTTGGTGAAGGTCAGACCCATGATCAGGACGATCTCCCCCAGGGCGATGAGGAAGACCTGTCGGTAGCGCTCGGCGAGGTGAGTCGCGGCGAGTTCCAGCGCCGGCCCTAACGCCCGGCGCGATCGCCACGGGGTTGGCCAGCGCAGCAACGCCGAGACATAGTCCACGGCCAGGGCCGCCAACCACAGGCCACCCCTGGCCCAGCCTTCGACGAATGCCCCGGGAATCCAGAACAGCGTCGAGATGACGGACCAGAATCGGGCGCGCAACACATGGCGCAGCAGAGTGGTCCCGCGCGCGGCTCCTGCACAAAACAGAAAGCGTCCAAGGTTGATCGCGCTGAACGTGATGGCGAAGAACAGACCATTTCCATCGAAACCCTTCGGCACCTGGATAGCCATCAGCAGAATGCCGAACATGACCAGGATCACGTACCACTGGACGGACGCGCGCTGTGGGTCGAACTGATCCGTCATCCACGCCGTCAGTACCCAGACCCACCACAGCGCCAAGAACAGCACGAGCGCTTCGAACCCACCCTCCAGGGTGAGGTTGTCGATCATCAGGTGGGTGAGCTGGGTCAGCGCGAAGACGTACACCAGGTCGAAGAAGAGTTCGATGAACGCCGGCTGCTTCGGGGCTTCTCGCGTGCGCAACAGCGGGCCGGCTGTTGTTTTCTCGTCCATTGTTGACAAAGCCCTCGCATCAAGAACATTTCCTGCGTCCGTTATATCGGAAGTCCGGATTTCCCGACCCTGAACGAGGAACTCAGCTCTGATGCGTCAGATCGCTCGGATTCACACCCGGCCGGGCTGCAAGGGCTTGTACGCGATGACGAGTTCCCAGGTGCCCGGCAGCACTGCCACGTCCTGAAGGCCGACCTCGGTGAGCAGCTTGGTGTAGAAGTCCGCCTCGCGGAGTCGGCTGACGCTGCTGTCGACGCCGATCAGGAAGTAGCTCCAGAAGAACTGCATGGCCAGCCGGTCCGGGGTGCGGAACTCCTCGCAGATCAGGATCAGCCCGCCCGGCTCCAACGCCGCGTACGCCTGCTGGACCAGTTCGCGGGCCACCGCGTTCGGCCAGTCGTGCAGGACCCGGACGAAGGACAGCGCGTCGTAGCCGCCCGGTAGGGGTTCGACGAAGAAGTCGCCACCGACGAAACCGAGCCGATCGGCGTGGCCGCGGGCGTCGCGGGTGGCGGCCACCAGTGGTGCCACCGCCGGCAGGTTGTACACGTCGGCACGCAGGTTCGGCGCGGTGTCGAGGATGTGTGCGGCGAGGGTTCCGTCTCCACCGCCGACGTCCAGCAGCCGGTGCCGGTCCGACCAGAGTCGATCCGAGTGCCGGCGTACCGTCTCGATCGCCGGTCCCAGGCCGAGGGCCATGCTGCGCTCGAACTCGGCGGTCTGTTCGGCCGTCTTCGGTGGCCAGGCGAACCCGTCGTCGATGCTGACCTCACCCCGCAGGCTCTCGGCCAGTCGGCCGTACAACTGCCGCCACGGGTAGCGGTCTCTGTCCCGCTCGGTGGCGTCGGGACCGACCACCGCGTTGACCGCGTCGCGCAGTCCCGCCACGGCGCGGTAGCTGGTCGCGCCGATGTCGTCGTCGGGCTCGTCGCGGGTCAGCAGGCCGAGGCTCTCGATGCAGTCGAGGAACTTGTACAGCCGCAGCGGAAGCACCCCGAACCGGGTGGCCAACGCGTCGAGGCGGACCGGTCCGGCCTCCAGTGCGTCGAGCAGTCCCAGGTCGAGTGCCGTGTGCAGCACGTCCGTGGCCTTTGGGCCGTTGACGAGCAGGCTCATCAACGCCCGCGGCGAGAGGGTGACGGTCACCGGTGCAGCTCCTCTTCCAGCGCATCCATGAACAGGTCGATCTCGTCGAGGGTGTTGTAGACATGCGGGCCGACCCGCAGGTAGCCGCGCCAGCTGCAGATCACGTCCCGGGCGGCCAGCCGCTGCTTGACGGCCTCACCGTCGGGGACATCCAGGCACACCACGCCCCCTCGGGCGCTGTCGGTGGGGCTGACCGCCGTGATGTCGGCGGCTTCGGCCCGGTCCAGCAGCCGCCGGGTGAGCGCCAGTGAATGCCGCCGGATGGCGTCGGCGCCGACGTCGAGCAGCAGGTCCAGGCCGACCTGGGAGATCAGCGAGGTGAGTGGGTACGGTGTGCCGCCGGCGAAGCGACGGATGCCGGGCGCCCAGCCGGGCGAGGGTCGGAATGTCAGCGCGCGGTCGCCGGCCTGCCAGCCGGTGGCCGCCGGAGTCAGCAGTGGCACCAGGTCCGGCCGGACGTAGAGGAACGCGGTGCCGGCGCCGCACAGCCACTTGTGGGATCCGCCCAGCACGACGTCGACGTCGAGCGCGGTGACGTCGAACGGCACCACCCCGACGGTCTGGAAGGCATCCACCACCACCAGCGCACCCACCTGACGGGCTCGGGTCACCAGCCGGGACAGGTCGACGGTCGCACCGGAGGTGAAGCTGGCGTGCGGCACACACACCAGCAGGGTCCGCTCGTCGATCCGGGCTTCCAGAGCATCCTGGTCCAGGTGGGGGCCGCCGGTGCCGACCACGTCGAGCTGCGCGCCATATCGGCCGTACGCGCGGAAGATGAACGGCACCGTCGGATAGTCGAGATCCGTGATGACCACCCGGTTGCGGGGCGGACGGTAGTCGAAACAGGACGCCACCCGGGCCAGGAACGTGCTCAGGTTCGCATCGGTGAGCACGCTGCCCGGCGGCGCGCCCAGCAGCGCCGCCACCGAGTCGGCGTACCGGTCGAGGCCGACGTGCCAGTCCTGCCAGACGTCGTCGCGCCAGGTGCGCAGCGTCTCCCAGTAGTCGTGCAGCACCCGCTCGACGCCCCTCGGCGCGGCGCCGGTGGAGTTGCTGTTCAGGTAGACGCAGCTTTCCAGCAGGGGGAACTCCGCGCGCAGGGCGGCGTGCGCGGCGGCGTCGAGGCACCGGGGGCTCTGCTCAGGTTGGCTCACGCGCAACGCCTTTCGTCCGTCTCGGGCGTGGCGGCATCTGTGGTGACGGCGGCGAAGACCGGTGCGGTGCTGACCGCCGCCAGGTAGGGCGTGCCCTCGGTGTAGCCCGTGCCGGACCGGGCACCCAGCATCCGCACCGCAACCCGCAGATGGGTACGACGCCACTGCGTCAGGGCACCGGCGAACGTGGCCATCCGCCGTGCCACCAGGACCGCGTCCGCTCCGGTGAGTCGGCCGTCGGCAACCGCCCGCCGGTACGTCTGGTCCACCGTCGGCTGGCCGTCGCGTACCCGGGCCTGCACCTCCGGCACCGACTGGTAGGCGACCGAGTCCAGCCGGCCCACCTCGGGCGTATGACACAGCGACTCGACCAGCTTGTAGGAGCGGGACTGGATCGCGCTGGCTCCCTCCGTGTACTGCCGGAAGGTGCGGAACGACTCCGGCTGCATGGTGGCGAGCAGGGAGAAGAGGGGACCTGCGGTGCGCAGCAGGTCACCCGCGTAGCCGAGCCGGTCGGCGGCGGTGGCCGGTGTGTCCCCCGCCAGGGCCGTCACCGCCGCGCGAAGTTCCTCGGCGACGCCGGCGAAGATGCACTCGTACGCTTGGAGCACCCGGATGAACAGGTACTCGTCGTGTGTCACATGCACCGGCAGCATGCTCAGCCGCAACGACGGATCCCCCGGACAGACCAGCTCACGGGCGACGGCGAGCAGGCCGGCGGTGGTAGTGGCCGGGGTGCCCGCGCCGACCGCCTCGACCACCCCGAGACGAGCCATCGCAGGGGCGACGGCTCGCACCCCCAGCCGGCACCGTTTGGCCACCAGCACCGGCCCGGGCCTGCCCTGCGGAAGCAGCCCGGTGGTGTGCGCGGCGGCGGCCAACTCGAACGCCAGCGTGTCGGCGACGAGGCGGACGAGGAGCCGGTCACGGGTCCGCCGCCCGTCACCGGCCTCCACTGTGGGCGGATCGTCGGCATCATCCGTTAGTCGAAGCAGCCGCAGCGCCAGGTAACTGCGATAGTCGTAGCGGCCGTCCCACTTGTCGAGTGCGACGTCCAGGAAGTCGGTCAGCTGCCGGGTCGCGGCGTCGCCGCTGGTGGTGGCCCGGCCGGCCACTGCCTGCCGGGCGCTGTCGAGCAGGGCGAGGAAATCCTTCTCGACAAAGTGTTTACCGAGCCGGTGAAATTCGGCAAGCACCGGCGAGTAGGGAAAGCTGTGCGGTTCACTCGGGCCGGACAACCAGGAAGTCAACGCACGCACATGCCACCCCTCAAAACGTGGAAAAGACGAACCACACTGCTGCCGACCGCAGATCCTGGGTTTGAGCAGGGTTATTCGTCGGCGGTGAGGCTCGTCCGTGCCTGCCACAACTCGGGAAAGAATCGGTGCCCGGCGAGTTTCGCCAGCATGTTCGCCGCGCTACCGGGGCTGCCGGCCGGCCGATGACCGCCAATTCGCAGGGCCACCTGGTAATGGCGGACCCGCCACACCGACACCCGCTCGTCCCACTCCACCATCGCCTCGGCGAGCCGGTGCAGCGGATCCGACGCATCGGTCGGGCACAGCGCGGTGGCTGCGATGCCGCGGGTGGCGAGTTGCTCGTCGAACGCCCGGCCGAGCTTTCGGCTGGCGCCCTGGACCTCGCGCCAACCAGGCGATTCCGCACCGGAGCCGTTGCCCAGCGCCGGCTGCATCGCCTGGAAATCCACTGGTGACAGGTATCGCAACATCTCCAACTGGTCGGTGATCAAGCGGACGGCGAGCGTCGCCCGGACCAGGAACGCCTCCGCCGCCGCCAACCGCCCTGCAGCCACCTGTGCGGTCGCCTCCGCCAACTCCGCTGCCGCCAGTTTGAGCCACAACTCGGTCGACTGATGCACCACCTGGAAAAGCAGTTCGTCGCGGTGTATGACCTCGTCCGGCGACCGCTGTAAACCGAGCAGCGCATCGATACGCATGTAGCGCGCATAGTCCGTAGCGCCCTGACCTGGCAGGACAGGCGAATGGTCGTGCTTCACGGAATAGTCCTCCGTCTGGGCGCTGGCGCCGAGATCAACGTCGTGTACCGGCGGTCATCATCCAACGACGGACAGCAATGCGCCAGCCCTTGGTCGCAATGAGTTTCACACCAATCCACTCACCGTGATTTGCGCCACCCACCCGCCGACGCACACTTAGTGCCGCTGACGTGCATCGATGTAGTGAACGTGGCGGGCTGGCTCACCGAGCGGTGGGAGCGGATCCGATGGTGACCACGCGCGCCCACTGCGGCGGTGAGTCCGGCACGTAGTCGGGGTCGTCCTCGTCCCACCGCCTGATCCGCGGAAACAGCCCCACCACGGTTCGACACGGCGGGCGTGAGGTCGGCCAGGGTGTCTGCCCGTCGGTCAGTACGACGATGACATCCGGGCCCGGCCTGTCTCGAAGTGCCCTGGCGAAACCGGCGCGCAGGTCGGTACCGCCACCACCGATCAGGGGGATGTCCTCGGCTTGACACGTTGCGCGTACGACCTGGGGTGCCGCGTCACAGGGCAGCACGCTGACCAGGTCGCGGCGGCCACCCACGGCCCGGGAGATCGCGGCGACCTCGAGCAGGGCGCTGCCGAGCTCGGCGTCGCTGACCGAGCCGGAGGTGTCGATGACGACGCATACCCGTGGCGGCCGGCGTCGCAGCGCCGGCAGGACCACGCCCGGTGTGCCGGCGGAGCGCCGCGACGGCCGCCCGTAGGTGTAGTCCTCCCCCACACCGGGCGCGGATACTGCCGAGCGGACCGCGGCTCCCAGGAGTTCCCGCCACGGCTGCGGTGGATGGAACGCCCGTTCCGCCCACCGTCGCCAGCCCTGGGGGACGTCACCAGGTCGACCGGTGATGCCCTCGGCCACCCGGAACCGCACCGCGTCCCGTTCCTGCGGGCTGAGGGCGTGCGCGCCGTCCGGCCCGAGGTCCCACTGCCGTTGCCGTCCGTCGGCGCCGCTGCCACAGTCCAACCAGGCCAGATGCTGCAGCCGCGGCCCGAGCCGGAACTGCCGCAGATAGTCCTCCATCAGCTGGCCCGCGGGCAGCAGCAGGTCACCGGGCTCGACAGCGCCTTCCGGGCGGGCGAGCCCGTCGCCGAAGATGTCGTCGTTGATCTCGCAGTCCGCAGCGATGTTCATCCTCAGCCGCTCCCCCGGCCCGGTCAGCCCCTGTTCCCGTGCCACCCGATCGCTGCGCCCGTGGTGATCACGCAGCAGATGCGAGACCTCGTGCACCCACACTCCGGCGAGTTCCTCCACGGGTGTCCGGTCCACGAACCTCGGCGAGACGTAGCACCGCCAGTGCGGATCCACCGCCATCGTCGGCACCCACCGGGACTCGACCACGTGCAGGGCGAACAATGCCGTCGCCAGGTACGGCCGGACCCGGGCGGCGTGCAGCCGGGCGGTGAAGAGCTTGTCCCGGTCCAGCGTGTCGGCCTGGCCGGTGCTCATCGGCCGGTCCCCGCGACCGCCGCGACCCGGGCCGCCGTCCGGTCGGCCCGCCGGGACACCGAGACCGCCCCGGCGAGCTGCTCGATCGACGCGGGCACGTCCCAGCCTTCCTGACGCAACCGGGCGAGAGTGGACGCGGGCACCACCACCAGATCCGGGGCACCTGTCCGCAGCGCGCGAACCAGCACGTCCCAGGCCGCGTCCCAACGGGCCCGCTCCGGACGTCGGCGTACCGCCTCGACCACGGCGTCGAGGACGGCCTGACGCAGATCGCCGCGCTCGGGCAGCAGGGCGGCGTCCGGGTCGGCGAGCAGCACCTCGGGGTCGGGAAGGTCCATCCGATCCAGGCTGGCCAGCAGCTCCAGTCCGGGACCGTCACCGACGGCACCTCGGACCAGCAACGACAACACCTCCCGTGAGCAATCGGCTGCGGTCGCGAAGGCGATCAGGCGCAGCGTCATCTCCCAGCTGCGCGGTGACGGCCACGGGCCGCCCCGACCGGCCTCACCGGCGGGCAGCCGGTGCACGAGCGCCGGGCGTGCCGACAGCAGCCCGCACACGGCACGGCGTGCGAAGGTGACGGCCTCCGGCAGCCGCTGCGGATCGAGCCGCGGCAGCACCGCCCGGGGCCAGGTCCCGCCCAGCCCTCGTACGACGATCTCGTGGTCGTGGGTCCACTGCAGATGGACGAAGCGGTTCGCCAGCGGCGGGCTCAGCTCCCAGCCGTCGGCTGCCGAGGATCGCGGATTGGCCGCCGCCACGATGCGGACTCCGGCCGGCAGGCGCAAGCTGCCGATCCGCCGCTCCAGCACCAGACGGAGCAGAGCGGCCTGCACCGCCGGCGGGGCGGTCGACAGCTCGTCCAGGAACAACAGTCCGCGACCGGCGCGAACCAGGCGCACCGCCCAATCCGGCGGTGCCATCGGCACGCCCTGGTTCGCCGGGTCGTCGCCGACGACGGGCAGCCCCGCGAAGTCGGACGGCTCGTGGACACTGGCGATCACCGTCGTGAGTGGCAGGTCCAGGGATGCGGCGAGCTGCGTCAGCGCGGCGGTCTTGCCGATCCCCGGCTCACCCCACAGCAGCACCGGCAGGTCGGCGGCCACAGCCAGGGTCAGCGCCTCCAGCTGCGGGTCGCAGCGGATCTCGGTGCTGGTGTCGGCCAGCAGCGCGAGCAGGTCGGCGGCGACGTCGAGTTGCGGCATCGGGGTGGGGTCGATCGAGGTACGGGTGGAAGACATGTGTGATCACCTTGTGAGGTCGTCGTGGCTCGGCCGTGGGCCGAGTGAAGGGGAAAGGCGGTCCCGCAGGTCAGCGGGCGATCGCGTGACGTGGGTGTGAGCGGCTGGCCCGCTTGGGCTGCCAGTCCCGGGAGCAGGTGGCAGGTCCCGACCCGATCAATCCGGCGCGGAACAGCCCGTACGTGATCCGCCGCGACGCGGCGTTCTCCAGTTCCTCCCGCAGCTCCCCGTGGCGCAGCAGCGCATCGGGTCCGAGGAGGGCCTCGACGGCGGCCAGCGCGCCGGCCGTGTCCCCGTGGTCCAGTCGGGCACGGATGTCGGGAAGACACTGCGGGCTGCGGTGCGCCTCGTCGATTGCCCGCAGGCAGGCCAGCGGGTGGCCGGTCAGCGCGGCCAGCAACTCCTCCCGGCGGATCTCCGCCGGGTCGTGGTCGAGGGGTGTGAGCACACCGTCCACCAGGCCGATGCGGTGCCAAACGCCCCGGCAGGCCACGGGACGGGGCGCTGCTTCCGGGCCCGGGGAGGTCGGGGTGGCGGACGGTCGGTGACCGGGCACGAGCGCGGCGGCCACCAGCGGGTGCAGCCGGTCGACCTCGATCAACCCATGACGCAGCAGTTCCACATCCGGTGGCGTCCAGGTAGCCGCGTCGGGCAGCACCGGCACGCCGGGGACACCACCGGCCCGTGCGGCCTCGCCGAGGCGCGCCGCAGGCGGGTGTACGTCCGTGCCCGCCGCAGCGACGTCCACGACCAGACGACGCCGAGGGCCGAGCCGCACCACCACCGAACCGTTGGTGCGGCCCTCCTGCCGGAGCAGCAACGTCGCCTCGGCCACCCACTGGTCCACCGCGTAACCACGTTCCCGCAACGCGTCCCACGGCAGGTCGGGGCGCACCGTTGCCGCGTTGTCGGGGGCCCACGACGGCAGACCCGAACGGGTCCGCAACTCGTCGGTTCTCCGCGCATCCCACAGATGGCGATGCAGGTCCAGACGGAAGCGACGGTCCGGGCGCGGATGCGGATGCGAGCTGTCGGTCCTGTCGGAGAATTCGGCGGCCCACAACGCCAGGCTGATCCGCTGGCCCGCATCCGCCCAGGCCGGTGGAGTCCGGGCGACCAGGTGCACCGCCTCGACTCCGTCGTGTTCCGCCGGGCCGTACCGGGTCAGCGGGATGGTCAGGCCCGGGCGCAGCAGTCCGTCCGGAGCGATCCTCGGCATGTGCCAGCGCAGCAGGTCCGGCGCGAGGTGACGGAGATCGGTCCGCAACCGGGTGGCCAGTTCCCGGCCGTGAGTACGGGCAACGGCGCGCAGGTCCAGGTCGACGTCGACGCGGGCGGCGGCGCACGCCCCGGCCCAGTCACCGACGTGACGACGCGCAGTCGCGGCTTCGATCATGGACGGCGGTACGGCGTACTCACGTACGCGCCGCCAGAGGGAGAGACGGGAATCCGCGTTCGCGGTCGGGGAGCGCATCAGCACTCACCTTGTGCGAACCGGGCCCCCAATCTGAGAGAAGGTTTCATCGCGGCGGAGCATAACGTCCGCCGCGGGCTACGCCAAGACCCGATGTCGATCCGGGCACTGCCGCCCGACCCGCCCGCCGCACACCCCCGCTCTCCTGTCGGGACGGCGTCGCCTACGGTGCGATCGTGAGCCGGGTGATCGAGTCACCCTCCAGGGTGAACCGGTAGTGCAGGTCCGCCGAGCCACCCGGGAAGTTCCCCTCCAGATGCTGCAACACATCGAACTGCGCTGCACCGATCCGGTGAGCGCCGACGAATTCCGTGGTGTACGTGTACTGGCTGCCGGCGTTGCTCAGCCAGCTCCGGATGTCGTCCCGGCCCCGGTAGGTGTGGCCCTCGTCCGTCACCACCGCGTCCGCGGCGAACGCGCGTACGGCGGTCTCGGTGTCCCGGGCTTCGTGAGCGCGAAGGTACGCCGTGATCACGGTCGGCAACTCGGCCCAGGTGACGGCAGCTTCTCGATCTGGTGTCATGTTCATACCCCCCATGGTCAGGTCTCCCCCGGCGAGAAGGTCAAGTGCGCCGCTGCGGCGCCTCGGCCGGCGTCAGTCGGGAGTGAGTCGGAAGACCGGCCACCCGATCTCGGTACGCCACCGCCGGGCGTCCCCGGTGTCACGGGGACCCGCCAGGTATGTTTCGTGGACGGGCCCGTCGATGCCCAGGGCGTGTGAGACGACCCAGTCCCCCAGCCGGCCGTAGGTGACGTCGATGTCGTCGTGCGGGCCCGCGTGGACGGTCACGGCCAGGTCGGCCGCCGGGAACTCGACAACCTCCATCCGACCGCCGCCGCGCGGGCTGCGGACCGGCCGGAAGACTGTCATGACCCCGACGCCGTCGGTGAACAGTTCGTTGGCGTACCGGCCACCGGGTGGCCCGGCGCGTTCGCCCGGCGGGAAGGCGGCATCCAGCTCGTCCATGGCCGTGTCGAACCAGACGAGCGAGTCGTCGATCCGTACCGTCGCGCTGATGGCGACGACGGTCTGCGCAGGCACGGAACGCAGCTCGACGTCGAGTGTCGCGGCGTCCGGTTGCAGCAGTTGGCGCAGCGACACCACCGCCGCCCGCGTACGGTCGAGTTCGGCCTCGAGCCGGCGCAGGTGACCCGAGATGAGTTCGGCGCGCTGATGCGGATCGCCGGTCGTGATGATCGACCTGACTTCGGCCAGCGGCACGTCGAGCTCGCGGAGCCGGTGGATGACCTGCGCCGTCGCGATCTGGTCGGGCAGGTAGTACCGATAGCTCGTGTGCGGATCCACAGTCGCCGGCACCAGCAGCCCGGACTCGTGATAGCGCCGCAGGGTCCGCACGCTCAGCCGCGTCACGGTGGCGAACTCGCCGATGGTCAAGCCCTTGCGCAACGTCACGGTGTCATCCTCTCGCCTCCCCCGGGGAGAGGGTCGACATTCGGCGTCTCGACGGTCTCCCGCACGATCGCCCACCGGGCAGCAGATGCCGTACCCCGAAGGTCGGTCAGGCGGCCGGGAAGTCGGCTCCCCGGGACAGCGCTTCGCAGGCGCGGATGTCGTCGAGATTGCGTTCGAGCGTGGCGACGGCCGTGTCGAATCCGTCGCTGCCGAGCACGAGTCGGTGCGGGGGCGTGGCCTGGGTCATCGCGGCGATCACCGCCTGCACTCCGCGTTGCGGGTCACCGGGCTGCTTACCGTCCTGGTCGATCATGGCGGTGCGTACCTGCTCCAGCATCGGCAGGTACGCCGGGATGGTCTCCGCGACGGCTTCGTCGGCGAAGCCGGCGTAGGCGCGGGTACGGAAGGCGCCCGGCTCCACCGCCAGCACCTGGATGCCCAGCGGCGCGACCTCCGCGCGCAGCACCTCGGTGACGGCTTCGAGCGCGAACTTGGAGGCGCTGTAGTACCCGAATCCCTCGATACCGCGCAGCCCGGCCACCGATGACATGTTGATGATCCACCCACTGCCTCGGGCACGCATTCCGGGCAGGACCGCCCGAATGACCGAGAGTACGGCAAAGAAGTTCAGCTCGAACATGCGTCGGACGTCGGCGTCCGCCATGCCCTCGATCGATCCGAACCAGCCGCGTCCGGCATTGTTGACAAGCACATCGATGCCGCCGAAACGGTCTTCGGCAGCACGCACGGCCTGCTCGACAGCCTTGATGTCGGTGACGTCCATGGGCAGGATCAGGACGCGGTCGCCGTATCGCCGGGCCCACGGGTGCAGCTCGTCGGGCCGCCGCGTCGTCACCGCCACCTGATCGCCGTTGTCGAGGGCGGCCTCTGCGTACGCGATGCCGAACCCGCCCGGGGTGCCTCCGGTGACAAACCACGTCTTCATGCTCATTCCACTCCCCCGTTGACGGCACCGGACGCCCATTGGCTGGCGTCCGAGTGCCTGCGTGAACTCGTGCCTTCACCCGATTCTGAACGCTCCCCGTGCGGGAGAGTCCAGCGTCTCGATGTGATCGGCGAGCCGGGCGGCCCCGGTGAGCAGGGCACGGCCCCGCGCGGTGAGCTGGTCCCGCCACTGGCGCAGCGACGCGGCGAGCGGTTCGGCACCACCGGCTTCGCGTACCCGACGCAGCACCCCGGCGATGTGGTCGAGCCGGTATCCGCCGCGACGCAGCAGATGCGCGAGTTCGGCGTCACGGACATCGTCCGGGGAATAGACGCGGTAGCCGGTGGCCGCGTCGCGTACCGGCCGCAGAATGCCGGCCCGCTCCCACTTACGCAGGGTCGCCGGTCGTACGCCGAGCCGGTGGGCCAGCACACTGATCGGTACGGCGGTGCGGCGCTGCGGTTGCGGCGGCGAGCCGGTGAGCGTGGCGACGGCCGCCTCGACCGCGTCGAGGGTTTCCCGGTCGCGTTGCAGCAGCGCATGGCTGTGGTCGATGGTGCGCAGTGCCGCGTCGATGTCGCCACGGTTGACGGCACGCATGATGTCGCCGCTGGCCGCGTAGCCGTGGCCCGCAATCAGCGCGAGGTAGGCGCTCAGCGCGGTGGCGTGCACCTCGGTGAACCGCCGGTAGCCGGTCGGGCTGCGCTCGGCCGGCGGCAGGACGCCGTCTCGTTCGTAGTTGCGTACCGCCTGCGCGGAGAGGCCGTGACGGCGGGCGAGGTCGACCGGTCGGCGTACCCCTGGGTTGGAGGGTTTCGTGGCGGTCACCGTGCTCCATCGCTTGAAAGCCTCAATCAGTGGTTCAACGATACGGTTGATGCAATGACGCCGCTTCTCGACCTGTTTGCCGTACCGCCTTCCCTGCTCGCGCTCGGTGAGCCGACGCACGGCGAATCCGCCTTCCTCCAGATCCGCAACGAGGTCTTCCTCTCGCTGGCCGAGCACGGCTACCGGTCGATCGCGTTGGAGAGCGACCGAGCTGCCGGGCTGCTCGCCGACGAGTTCGTGCAAGGCTCCGCCACCGTCCCGCTCGAGCGTGCGCTCACCGAGGGGTTCAGTCACGGGTTCGGTGCCGCCCCGGCCAACCGTGACCTGCTGCTGCGGATGCGCGAGTGGAACGCCGGCCGGCCGGCTGCCGAGCGCCTGACGCTCCACGGCTTCGACGCCCCGCTGGAACTGGAGGGCGCCCCCAGTCCACGGCGTCACCTGGGCCGGGTGTGTGAGTTCCTCGGCCTGGACCGATCGGCGGAAATCGACGATCTGGTCGGCGACGAGACGCGATGGAGTGATCCGGCAGCGATCTGGGAGCCGGGCAGATCGGTCGGGTGTTCGGCCGACGCCCAGCGCCTACGGGTCATCGCCGACGACCTGCTGACCGAGTTGTACCTGCAGGCACCCCGTCGACCCGAGGGCTGGCAGGCGGCGTTCGTCCACGCCATGTCCGCCGTCGCGGTGCTGCGCTACCACGCCGCGGCTGCCGCACCCCTGACGCAGGAGGCACGCTTCGCCCGCCTGGCGGGGGTCCGGGACGCGCTGATGGCCGAGAACCTGCTCGCGATCCGGTCGGTGGAGGCACACCGCGGACCCACAGTGGTCTTCGCACCTTCAACGCCATCTGAGCACCATGACGATGGCCGGAACGGACCTGTCGTGGGCCGGCGCCGGCGCGATCGTCTCCTCGCTGCTGGGCGACCGGTACGCGGTGATCGTCGGTAGCCTCGGCGCGAGCCCCGCCCTCGGCATCGAAGCGCCCGCCCCGTCGACCTACGAGGGCAGGCTCCAGCAGGAGGGCACTCTTCCCCGCTTCGTTCGGGCATCCGAGATAGCGGCGGCCGAGCGGCGAACCCACGACTATCGCTACTTCCCCCTGGATCAGGCCACCATCGACCACGCCGACGCGGTGCTGCACATCCCGACCGGTGTCGACGCTGCCACGCTCGCCGAGCGGATCCTCGCACTGCCCGGCGTCGAGCAGGTCGTGGCCAGCGAGGAGAACGGATCACCCAAGGGTGCCTGGGGCGACCGGTTCTTCCACGTCGGCGCGGACCGCCGCCAACCGTTCGCCACCATCGTCGAACACGACGTGCCCGGCTTCGACGAAGCCTCCCAACTCGACCGCCCCGGCGTCCTCCGCCTCAACCTCGACCTCGGCCGCACCGAATTCGAGCGCCGGTTCGGCTTCCCACCCAAGGACTTCGAGGAACACCGGCACGAGTTCGACTTCGCCCGGCTGGACACCGTCGTGCCGCACCCGGGCTACGCCCTGTACGGCTTCGCCAGCGTCGTCATGCCCGGCCCGCACCTGCTGCCCGAGGTCGACCAGCTCCTCGCCGTCGCGCACGCCCGAGCGGTCGACCGCCACGAACGCGCCGTACGCCGGACGGCGGGCAAGCAGGAGTGAGGCCGCAAGCGGAACCGCCGCCCTGCTCGGCGCCGGTCGGCTCTCGCAACGCGCCTGAGCATCGGCGCTGATCGGCCCTCGCAGCGAGCCTGCGCATCGACGCCATGGGTGGCGATTCAGCCGAACCTCGTCCACTGCCCCTCGGACACCACTTCGACGGTGCCGTCGACGACCTTGATGGCCGTCTGTTCGTCGATGGCGTAGGCCGGGCCGCCGATGTCAGCCGCCCACCGCTGCGCGTCGGCCGGCGTGTTCGTGGGGAAGAGGTTCAGGTGCGGGAAGATCGAGAAATCGACGACGCCCAGAGTACGGTCATCCGGCGCTGCCGCCCATTCGACGAAGTACGCCCCGATCCGCGGCGCCATCACCATGCTTCCCGCACTCACCCCCACCCAGACGAGGTCGGGCAGCGAGGGCAGCAGATCGGCCAGCCCGGACTCCCGCATCCAGTGACACAGGTACGTCGCATCGCCACCGTCGACCAGCAGCACATCGGCCTCCCGAACCCAGGGCACCCACCGCTGCGCGCCGATGCTGGGCAGCGCGGTCAACTCCAGGACACCGAGCGAACCCCAGCCCAGGCCGGACAGGTACCGCCAATCGGAGGCCGGGTCGGCGGCCACCAGACCCCGCACCGACGCCGGCCCGCACATCGGGTGGCCCCACTGTGCCGTCGGGATGCAGAGGGCGCGGGACTCGGAGACCGGCTTACCGAGAAGCTCCCGGAGCGCGGTGTGGATGCTCGGGTTCGTCACACCGCCGGACGTCAGCAACAGCTTCACGACATCTCCAAGATCAAACGGAGGGACGATGCACCTCAGGGCCAGGGAGCCAGCCCATCGTAGGCCCGGCCACGCTCCGCCACGGTCCCGAAGACGGCCAAGATCACGCTCGATACATGATCGAGTGGCATCGGCGCGGCACCATCACCACGTGATCCCTGTTCGAGGGCGGTCTTGAGGTGCCGGGTCAGGCCACCGGGTCAGCGAACCGCTGGCGGATGAGCTCCGCGACGATCTCGCCGTCCTCGTCCGGCTTCAACTCCTGGAAGCCGATCGAGCCGTAGAGACCCCGGGCCAGGTCGTTCGACGTGTGTACGGACAGACGCACTGACAGTCGGGCCGCTCCATCAGCCAGCGCACCAGGGTCAGTACGGTGGCCCGGCCCAGCCCGGCGCCCTGCCGCGACGCGTCGATGACCATGCCACCGATCCAGTAGCTCTGGTCGTCGTCCCAACCCCACATGACGTGACCGGCGACTTCTTCGTCGGCGCAGACCGCCAGCGAGTGCCACACTCCTTCACGCAGACTGAGCAGCAGATATCGCGCGGCCGACGGGGCGACGAAGTCCCGTTGGTCGTCGCGAGGTACGACGTCCGCCACCGCTCGCCAGTTGTCGTCGTCGACAGGCTGCGTCGGTCCGCCTCGCCGGGGAGTGTCGAGTTAACGGCTGATCTTGGTTGTTGAGGTGGTCAGTTGTTGGCCGGGGTGAGTCG